>NZ_CATJGZ010000052.1:0-134979 GCF_949740115.1 Bacteroides sp. 41_26 | reverse complement strand
TTTCCCGTTCAGATGGAGTTGAGTCTGGAAAATGCAGACATTTTCAGACAAAGTAAAGTAAAAGAAAGTAAAGTAGAAGAAAAGAAGAAGAGGGAGGAGAATTCTGTTTTGCCTCCACCTCCGGAATATGTGCTCAATAAAAAGACGCACAACTATGACGGGTTGCTACTGGCATTGGATCGGATTAAGGTGACGGACACCGAAGATATAAAGGCCATTCTACGAATGTCGAATTATGGGGAGATCGGTACTCCGGTGTGGAAGGTGCTGGCACAGACCTCGTGGGCAAAGATAGTGATGCCGGGAAAATATCTCATAAAGGTGCTTGTAAGTGCTTGATAATCAGTATTTATTAGATTGTACATTCTTACCATGCAAAAGTGTACAACCTTGCACTACAAAGCTGTACATTCTTGTCATACAAAAGTGTACAGTCTTGTTATATGACTTTCCAGTTTATAGCAAGCCTGCTGAACTATTTAGTTTTTCGGTTTTTATCCTTATCTTTGCCGAAAAGCGAAGATAAGCTGCACCTTGGCATAAAAAATGAACAAGTTCACTTTATTCTGCTCTCAGTTTGCATTATCTTTGCACTTGTCTTTACAAGTATAAAGAAAGTAAAAATAGCATGGAAAATTTCAGTGAATTAATAAAGAACCGCCGCAGTATGCGGAAGTTTACCGGTGAAGAACTCTCACAAGAGCAGGTAGTGACTTTGTTGAAAGCCGCACTGATGGCGCCTACCTCTAAACGTAGCAATGGTTGGCAGTTTATTGCCGTAGATGATAAAGAGACATTGGAGAAGCTTTCGCACTGTAAGGAACAGGCTTCTGCTTTTATTGCCGATGCTGCACTTGCCATCGTTGTTACTGCTGACCCATTGGCAAGTGACGTATGGATTGAAGATGCCTCTATTGCTTCTATTATGCTTCAATTGCAGGCTGAAGATCTGGGATTAGGTAGTTGCTGGGTGCAAATCCGTGAACGCTATGCTGCTACCGGCATGCCGTCGGACGAATATGTGCGTAGCGTACTTGATATACCTTTGCAACTTCAGGTTCTGTCTGTTATCGCCATCGGACACAAAGGCATGGAACGTAAACCTTTTGATGAAAGCCACCTGCAGTGGGAGAAAATTCATATTAATAAATTCGGAGGAAAATAACAGTGAGTGCTGCTAAAGCCAACAACAATAGAGATACATACAAGGCAACTGCTGTCACTCTGATTGTGATAGGCGTGCTTTACCTCATTGACAAGCTGATACACTTTTCTGCCATTGGATTGCCGTGGGTGATGAATAAAGATAATTTCCTGCTGTATACAGCTGTTATTTTCTTGTTTCTCAAACATGATAAATCTGTTGGCCTGGTGCTGATAGGGCTTTGGCTTGTGATGAATATCGGTCTGATTGTAGCTCTGCTGGGAAGTATGTCCGCCTATCTGCTGCCTCTGGCATTGCTGATAATCGGAGGAATATTGTATTTGATATCAACGCGATGAAAAGAAGTATAGAAGATACGCCAATTGTATTTATTGGTGCCGGAAATCTGGCGACAAACCTGGCTAAGGCTTTGTATCGTAAAGGATTTCGTATCGTGCAGGTGTATAGCCGTACGGAAGATTCGGCCTGTCGGTTGGCAGAAGAAGTAGAAGCAGAATTTACTACTCATCCGGAAGATATAAATCCATTTGCCCGGCTGTATATCGTTTCGCTGAAAGATTCGGCTGTTGCGGAATTGCTTCCTGCGATTGTGGCCGGGAAACGAAAAGAAGCTTTGATGGTACATACGGCTGGCAGTATTCCAATGAGTATCTGGGAGGGGCATGTAGAGCATTACGGCGTTTTTTATCCCATGCAGACATTCAGTAAACAACGTGAAGTGGACTTCCGTGAGATTCCTTTTTTTATTGAAGCGTCCACACCCGAAGATACGGAACTGCTCAAAGCTATCGCTGCCACTTTGTCCGAACGTGTTTACGAAGCTACTTCCGAACAACGCAAGAGTTTGCATCTTGCTGCTGTGTTCACTTGCAACTTCACGAACCATATGTATGCGCTGGCAGCTGAATTGCTGGAGAAGTATAATCTCCCGTTCGATGTAATGCTTCCTTTGATTGACGAGACAGCCCGTAAAGTACATGAGCTGAGCCCTAAAGTTGCCCAAACCGGGCCTGCTATACGCTATGATGAAAATGTAATCAACAATCATCTCGCCATGCTCTCTGATGATCCCGGAATGCAGCAACTTTATGAGCTTATCAGTCGCAGTATTTTCAATCGTAAATCGTAAATCGTTTAATCGTAAATATCATTATGAGTACAATCAATTACGACCTCAAAAAGATAAAAGCCATTGCCTTCGACGTGGATGGGGTGTTGAGTGCGGATATGATTCCATTGCATCCGTCGGGTGAGCCGATGCGTACTGTGAATATTAAAGATGGCTATGCTATCCAGTTGGCTGTGAAAAAAGGGTTGCGCATTGCCATTATTACTGGCGGGCGTACGGAGGCTGTGCGTATTCGTTTCTCAGCTTTGGGAGTGACTGATTTGTATATGGGCTCGGCTGTGAAGATACATGATTATCGTGAGTTTCGTGATAAATATGGTCTTACGGATGAGGAAATAATGTACATGGGAGATGATGTGCCCGATATTGAAGTGATGCAGGAATGCGGTCTTCCGTGCTGCCCGAAAGATGCTGCTCCTGAAGTAAAGAAGGTGGCAAAATACATCTCTCACGCTGCAGGTGGTTACGGTTGTGGTCGTGATGTGATAGAACAGGTGCTGAAGGTGCATGGAAAATGGATGTCGGATGATGCCTTTGGATGGTGACTACTAACAACTTATTATTATGCTTGATAATTTAAAGAAATACAATATTGTGTTAGCCTCTAATTCTCCTCGTAGAAAAGAGCTGATGTCTGGCTTGGGAGTGGATTATGTAGTAAAAACTCTTCCGGATGTAGACGAATCTTATCCCGATACTTTGCAGGGAACAGAAATTCCTGCTTATATCTCCCGTGAGAAAGCGGATGCTTACAAAGCTTTTATTCAGCCGGGTGAATTGCTTATTACAGCAGATACCATTGTGTGGTTGAATGGGGAGGTGCTTGGGAAACCTAAGGGTAGGGAAGGGGCTATAGATATGCTGCGTAAGCTCTCCGGAACTTCTCATCAGGTTATTACCGGGGTTTGTTTGACTACCAGCGATTGGCAGAAAAGTTTTACTGCCGTTACGGATGTAACATTTGCCACATTGACCGAAGAGGAAATCATTTATTACGTTGATAAATATATTCCGATGGATAAAGCCGGAGCCTACGGTGTGCAGGAATGGATTGGTTTTATTGGTGTGGAATCTATCTCAGGAAGCTATTTTAATGTAATGGGATTGCCTATACAGCGGTTGTATCAGGAACTCAAACGACTGTAGTTGTGCAAACCGGCTTAAAGAATAATTCCAAATGAACAAAAAAAGGATACCGCTTGGCGATATCCTTTTTTATTATCTCAGAGTTTAATCTTAATTTCTGGGCAATGCTTCTTTCACTACCATCGGACGGCCTGCATATTCTGCTCCGTTCAATTCTGTGATTGCATTTTTTGCTTCCGATGCTTCCGGCATTTCGATAAAGGCAAAACCTTTTGATCTTCTTGTGTCGCGGTCGGTGATGAGTTTTACAGATTCTACTGTTCCATACTCTTCCATTACTTGTCTCAAATCTGATTCCTTAACATTGTAGCTAAGGTTTCCAACATACATGTTCATAAACGTAAATATAAAAAAATTAATAATGCAATAAAAAAGTTTTGAGAAAAAGTAATCAGAATGGAAATACTCAATGTGGATAACTGAGGAGATACATATATGAAAGCAAATTATTATAAACCTCTTATTGTTTCGTACTGCAAAGAACGGCATTCTTTTGGGATATCACACTATGTAAGGCTGTTTATTTGCTATATTATATCCTTTTTTGTGAATAAAGGCCATAAGTTAACGTTTGACTTGCTATAGGTATGTCAAAAGCCGAAGGAAACTATCAATATGCAACTTTAGAAACGCAGATGAACACTAATTATCTCCAATATAATTTATTCTTTGCGTAAATCAATGTTAATCTGCGTTTTAATAATAGTTGATTTTATTATTGAACCCTCTCGGTGAATTATAACAAATCCAGCATCAGTGGGATATCCTCTTTCGTTATTCCTTGTTTGATGAGATAGGCTTTATCTTTGTTGAACATATCCAGAAATATTTCCTGATCTCCGCTCATCTCTTTGGAACGGGCATAAAACTCTGCGGCCTTTTCTATATTTCCGGACACCCATGCTACGTGTCCGGCATTCAGATAATCTACTGCAAGTGGGGCTTTTTCTATCACCTTATTATAATAATTGATCGCTTGCTCCAGTTTACCACTGATGAATGAACACCAGCCGATACCTCTCCATGCCTTGATGCAATCGTTTTCCATGAAGTCAAGTTTGAAGAAGTAATTCAGTGCTTCTTCAAATTGTTGCAATTCGGCCAGGCAGCTACCTATATAAAACACAATACTATGATTCTCCGGCAAAGCTTCTTCGGCTTTCCGGTAATATTCCAGTGCTTTTTTGAAGTTGCGCAGCAGGCGGTAACAACTGGCCAGATGACGGTTTATCCATATATTATCCGGTTTTATGGTATCTGCCTTCAGGTAGGCAGCAATGGCTTCCTCCAATTTTTTCTGCTTTTGCAGAGCATAACCTAACTTCTGATAAAACTCCGACTGTGTGCTCAGAGGGCCGTTCATCTGCTCTATTTCCTTATATAGTTCAACAGTCTCTGCCCAATGTTCTTTTTTAAAGTGAAAATCTGCTATGGAGGTTAGTGTGCCCTCCTGGTACAGGATATTTTTCAATGCTGATATTTTGTGTAACTCTATCTTTTCTTTGAATATATCTCTAAACTCACTTCTGCGTACGTTTAATTTGAAGAAGCGATACAAGTCATGCAGATATTGGCTACTGATCGTACCCGGACGTTCAGAAAACCTCTTTAGGGTTTCAGCTTTAGACTGTTCGGCGAACTCTTCCGCCTGTTGTTCGGTGAGTTGGCTGAAGATCAGATTGCGCTGTGACTGTGGAAATTGCTCCATAGTGAAGAAGAGCGAATACTTATCACTGTTACAGAAGAATCCCGATTGCAGGAGTATGTCTATCATCCTGTTTTCTTTACTGGTTTCCTTTCGCATCATTTTGATAACATTTGACTGTTGTCTGTCGAAAGGATAAAGCCAGTTGTGTAACTCCTTGAAGAAAGGGAAATTTTTCAATTGTGAAAATGTACTCATATATACATCGGCCCCCTCTATTTGCAGTTCGTTCATTTCGCGCAACTTATCGCCTAATGGTGAGTTTTCGAACACATTGCCCCAATCCGGATTTCGATCGTCTTTTTCTTCATCAGATTCTTCGAATCCAAATTTCATATTACGCATGGAAGAGACATTTTTCAGCATTTCCGGAATGATCTCTTCACGCATCTTCTTATCTATTTTTTCCGTTTCCTGACACAAGAGGAGTTGACGGTATATACGTGCGAGGTCTTCGTCTAATGGGAATTCTTCATTGACCAGGTCCAGACGCTTGCTGAATTCGGGGTATAGATCGAGCCGGGCATTATAGATGTGTAAAGCAAAAATGATTCCGATCAATGCCCGTTGGCTGACGTGTATATTATTGCATTGGTATGCATCTAACAACCACATCAACTTCCGCAGATCAAAGCACTCCATCAGACTCAACATTACAGCACTGGTAAACAGACACAGGTCATTGACCGGAAGTAGTTCCGACTTCAGCATAGCTTGTGCTTCGGCTTCATTTTCTACAGTCCAGCTACTATTTGACCAGGTTTGCAGAAATAGGAATTTCTGTGTTTCCTCGTGTCTTTTCAGAACTTCATCCAAATTATTGTCTGACAACAATCCGCTGACTGCCAAATCGTCGTTAAAAGATTCCAATACATGCATCAGAACGCTTGTAGTATAAGGCGCTAACTCCTGTGTACGCTTGCTGCGTACTATGTGATAGAAATGCGTTGATACATCATCAAGCATCAATAGACGTCCCTTATCGGCTATTTCTAATGCATTAGCACGAAGTTTTGTATATAATTTTTCTCGTTCCGGATCGGCTATGCCCTGTTTCATATACTGTAGCATGAAATTATAGGAGGTTTGTAGCTGCTCCAGCTGGTGGCGGAGCTCCCAATCCGAACATTTCCACAGGAAAGACTCCAGTTGCATTAAAGCTTCTTTTAATCGTTTTTGTTCGATTAAATTACAAATGTATATATGTTGCTCGTTGATAGCTCTTTCGTTCATAATTTCAAGGTATTTGTACTGTTATCATAGTTAGTAGAACAAAAATAATGCCAAAAAGAAGTTATTTTCTTATTTATTATAAACGAAATTTGGCATTTATAATATTTATTGGCTGGTGTTTGGGGTGTAAGAGGGTATTTTATATGGAACGGTGAAGGTAGTGTCTATCAGATTTTCTCCCTGATAATGAGCTGGTATCCTGTTTTTTTCTTTCAACCATTTAAGAGTATTGTTGATCTCCTGAATGTTGGGCCGGCTGGCAGGGGTATAAGATGGTAACAAGATAAGTCTGGCCAGGTTTTCTGATATTCTGAATTCTTCGGCTAATAGAGTTGACACTTCTTGGGATGAATGTGTTTGTATGTACTTTACCCCAAGGTTATATCCCTGGATGAGTGATGTTATCTCCGCTTTCTTCTCTTGTAGTGCAGCTTCTGTAAAAGCCGTTCCGGTGAGATGGATATTCAGTTCGCGGGTACTGATCAAGGATCTGTTTCCATCGTTCATAGCTATGGTTGCAAAAGGGTCGGGTAGGAAGGAAGCTTCTATTTGTCCATATTCCAGCATGTTGAGGCGCAATGGGATTTGTGCTATTTCAGGCTTGTTTATTTCTTCTGTTTTGATACCGGATTTTGTACAAAACAGGTCGGTAGCATATTCTATCACAGTCCCGCGGGAGATGGCTATACTTTTCTTTTTTAATTGTTCCGGTTGGTTAACTCCGCTTTTCTTGCTTGATATAAAACAGAAATATCCGTTGTTTTCCATTATAACGGCTAATCCCGGATGATGCAATTGCAGCAATACAGCACTGGGGTAGTCGGTTATCATTCCGTCAATGCGACCTGCCTGAAGAGCAGCATCCCGGTCATTAGCTGAATTAAAACGCACTAAATTTACTTCCAGTCCCAGTGAATCATAAATGCCCTGCCGATGGGCAACGATAAACGGAAAACCATCCATGGTAGGCATCAACCCTAAAGTGACGGATTGAAGCTTGACTTGTGTGGTCGTTACCTCTTTGGATCCGCTATGACATGCAAGGATAAAGAGGGCAGATATACTGAGTAACAGTAGCTTTTTCATTATCGGAAAGGAAAAAGGCAACTCTTTTTTGTGTGAAAAAAGAGCTGCCTTTTATATTATAATGAAGATGTTTTTTTATTATTCTTCGATAGCAGCAATACCCGGAAGTATCTTTCCTTCGATAGCTTCAAGCAGTGCACCACCACCTGTAGAAACATAAGAAACACCATCGGCCAATCCGAACTTGTTGACACAAGCTACAGAGTCACCGCCACCTACGAGTGAGAAAGCACCTTTCTTGGTAGCTTCAACAATAGCTTCGCCTACTGTGCGAGAACCGTGAGTGAAGTTTTCGAATTCAAATACACCTGTTGGGCCATTCCAAAGAATTGTTTTAGAATTCTTGATAACTTCAGCGAAGATTTCTTCTGACTTCGGACCGATGTCAAGACCTTCCCATCCGTCAGGAATTTCATTTACGGCACAGAATTTAGTGTTAGCGTCGTTAGAGAAAGAGTCTGCGATTTTAGCATCAACAGCCAATACCAGGTTAACTCCTTTTTCTTTGGCTTTCTTCATCAGGTCCAAAGCAAGATCGAGTTTATCATCTTCTACGATAGACAGACCAATCTGACCACCCTGAGCTTTGGTGAATGTATAAGTCATACCACCAGTGATAATCAGGTTATCAACCTTGTTCAGTAGATTCTCAATGATTTCGATCTTTGAAGAAACTTTAGAACCGCCCATGATAGCAGTGAACGGACGTTGGATGTCATTCAATATTTTATCTACTGCTTTTACTTCTTTTTCCATCAGGTAACCAAACATTTTGTTATCCTTGTCGAAGTATTTAGCAATCAGAGCCGTAGAAGCATGTGCACGGTGAGCTGTACCGAATGCATCGTTTACGTAACAGTCAGCATAAGAAGCCAATTTCTTTGTAAATTCTTTCTGGCTTTCTTTTACAGCTTTCTTAGCTGCAGCTTTTTCTTCATCTGTTGCATCGTCAGCAAGTCCTCTTGGTTTGCCTTCTTCTTCAGCATAGAAGCGGAGGTTTTCGAGCAATAACACTTCGCCCGGTTGCAGAGCAGCAGCTTTGACAGCAGCTTCTTCGCCCATGCAGTCGTTTGCAAACTGAACTTCTACACCCAGCAAGTCTGATACATGCTTAACGATGTGCTTCAGAGAGAACTTATCAGCAACGCCTTTCGGACGTCCCAGGTGAGAACCGATGATTACACTGCCACCATCTGCTAAAATCTTCTTCAAAGTAGGAAGAGCTGCACGAATACGTGTGTCGTCTGTAATGTTGAAGTTTTCGTCCAAGGGTACGTTGAAGTCAACGCGAACGAATGCCTTTTTACCAGCAAAGTTGAATTTGTCTATTGTCATAATACTCTATTATTTAAAAGTGTTAGTTTTTCTTTTTTCAGTGCCCGCAAAGTTACTATTAATTTTTTAGAATATACCAGTCGGTAGTTAGAATTTAGTAGGCATTTGGCTTTAATTCTGACTACTTGCTACTTAATTTTGGCTTCTTGAAAATATTTACACATCATTTGCAAACCACAGGTGTCACATTTGGGGGTACGTGCCTGACAGACGTATCTCCCGTGAAGGATTAACCAATGATGGGCAATTGGTACCAGTTTTGCAGGAATATTTTTCATTAACTCCTTTTCAACACTAAAAGGAGTAGTATGGTTCGCACCTACTAATCCGATGCGGTGGCTTACGCGGAAGACATGGGTATCTACTGCCATTGCTGCCTTGTTGAATACAACAGACTGGATGACATTGGCGGTTTTTCGTCCTACGCCAGGTAATTTTACAAGTTCTTCCAGTGTGCCGGGAACTTCACTATTAAAGTCTTTTACCAGCATTTTTGCCATACCTACCAGGTGTTTGGCTTTATTATTGGGATAAGAAACGCTGCGGATATATTCAAATATAACTTCTGGCGTGCTGGCAGCCAATGCTTCCGGGGTAGGGAAGTCGTGAAAGAGTGGTGGAGTAATCATATTCACACGCTTGTCTGTGCATTGAGCAGACAAGATGACGGAGATCAGCAGTTCGAACGGATTGTTGTAATGCAGTTCCGTTTCTGCCACGGGTACATTTTCCTGAAACCAGGCGATTACTTTCTCATAACGTTCTTTTTTTCTCATCGTAATTTGTTTTTATGATAGTGAGGAGCCACTTTCAGTTTGAAATAAAAAATAGAAACCACTGTCAGGCAGGCACCAAAGAGATATGCCATATCAAAGGAAGTCAGCTGGGCAATATAGCCTCCGGCTGTAAGTCCGATACCGATACCTACATCCCAGGAGGTGAGGTAGGTAGAGGTAGCTGTACCGCGTTGGCTGTTGGGTGCCAGGTTGACAAATAAGGTATTGAATGCCGGAAACATTGTGCCAAAGCCTACTCCTAATAACAATGCGATTATAAAGAAGAGCATTTCGGTGAGTTCGGGGCTTATTTTCATCAGCTTGTCACAACCAGCAAGAAAGAAGAAGCAGATTGACACCAGATATAGTCCTAAGGTGATAACCTGTGTGATGCGCCCTTTATCCACTTGCCGGCCTGAGAACATACGTGAAACAGCCATACCTATTGCCATAAAGGTAAAAAATAGCCCTGAACTCAGTGTAATACCTATCTCTTTGGCATACATTGCTACGTAGGTACTTGTCATTCCGTAAGGAATAGAGAGCAGTAATAGGGCTATACCGGCAGGTATTCCTTTTATTAATACAAAGCGGTCTAATGATAACGGTTCTCGTTTTACGGGTTGTTTAGGAGGAGTTTTTACGAGGCAGGCAGCGATAAATCCTAATATTCCTGCAATGAAGGAGCAGAGAAAGATTGTTTCAAATGAATAGGCATCGTGCATGAACAGTCCTGTCATGGGGCCGAAACTCATTGCTGTGTTGTTCATTAATCCATAGTATCCTACTGCTTCCCCCCGGCGTGATGAGGGAGTAATGTCGATTACGATCGTGTTTCCGGCCACTGTGACCATACCGAATGCTAATCCGTGTGCTATGCGCAGCATGACGAATAAGGTCAATACCCCCGCCAGCATATATCCTGCAAATATGGAAATAAAAATGAAATAAGCAATCAGGTAAAGAGGTTTACGGGATAATGTATCCAGTAAATAACCGGAGAACGGACGGATACAGAGTGACGCAATGGTGTAGCATGACAAAATAACTCCTATTGCCGCATTTCCGGTATGGAAAATCTCAGTCAGATAAAAAGGAAGGATGGGAAGTATCAGATAGAAGGCAAAATACAAAAGGAAGTTTGCCATTAGTATAAGGCAATATCCGGGAGTAACGAGCCTGTCTTTCATAAAATTGAGAACTTATTTAGTTGAGAATTAAAAGTTGAAAATTGAAAGTTGGCTGCGCTATCATGCTGAATAGTAATTTTCAACTTTCAATTTTCAATTTTCAACTTTTTTTAGTATGCTGCTTCTAAGACTGTGTCTTTTATAACAAATTGGACAATTTACAAATTTCGATGTCTACCTGATTTACTGATAAATCAAAGTCTTTTTAATCGTAAATTGTAAATTGTCCAATTGTAAATTTAATAGGCTGCTTCGAATTCCTTCAGGAATCGTGTATCGTTTTCTGAGAACATACGTAAGTCTTTTACCTGGTATTTTAAGTTTGTGATACGTTCAACCCCCATACCAAGAGCATATCCGCTATATACTTTACTATCTATTCCGTTAGATTCGAGTACATTCGGATCTACCATACCACAACCAAGAATTTCTACCCAGCCAGTGTGTTTACAGAACGGACATCCTTTACCGCCACAGATATTGCAACTGATATCCATTTCTGCACTTGGCTCAGTGAACGGGAAGTATGACGGACGCAGACGGATTTTTGTATCTGCACCAAACATTTCTTTGGCGAAGAGCAATAATACTTGTTTTAAGTCTGTGAACGATACATCTTTATCCACATACAGTGCTTCTACCTGATGAAAGAAGCAGTGCGCACGATAGCTGATAGCTTCGTTACGGTATACACGTCCCGGGCAAATAATACGGATAGGAGGTTGCGACACTTCCATAACCCGTGTTTGTACAGAAGAGGTATGTGTGCGTAGCAAAATATCCGGGTGTGATTCGATGAAGAAAGTATCTTGCATGTCACGTGCCGGATGATCTTCAGCAAAGTTCAGTGCTGAAAATACATGCCAGTCATCCTCTATTTCCGGACCTTCGGCAATACTAAATCCCAAGCGGGCGAAAATATCAATAATTTCGTTCTTTACGATAGAGAGTGGGTGGCGTGTTCCCAACTCTACGGGATAAGCTGAACGGGTCAAGTCCAGTTCGCATGCACCATTATCCTGGCTCTCAAACTGTTCTTTCAGTGCATTGATTTTCTCTAATGCTTTTGTTTTTAGTTCATTCAGTCTCATGCCGACTTCTTTTTTCTGCTCAGCCGCTACATTACGAAAGTCAGCCATTAGGTCGTTGATGGCTCCTTTCTTACTGAGATACTTGATACGGAGTGCTTCAAGTTCTTCTGCATTGGTGGCTTTCAGTGCTTCAACTTCTTCGAGAAGTTGGTTAATCTTAGCTATCATATCTTTGGTTTATTGTTATTTTACAGTATAAAACGTTGCAAAGATAGTGGTTTTTATCTTATTCAGCTTCCAAACAGGCTATTGTTTTTGTGAATATCTTATTGAAGTGTTAATGAGTTTCTGGTATCTATTAAACGATGTTATAATTCTTACAATTATATGCAGAATATTTGCAAATGTCCTGAAAGTCCGTATCTTTGTACTGTGTTTTTCATAGTATTAGATTTAAGGTTAACAAAGATTGGCTGTCTGGGATAGATAGCCTTTTTTTTTGTTAGCCTTTTGATTTATTTAATTCTTTGTTTTTCTTCTGAGAGAATGCTTCTTTTCTTTTTCGAAAATACTCACCTGTTTCTTAATATTGCTTTATTCGTCAATCTTTATGGATCTGTTTTCTGTTACGTTATGTAATGTATAACAATAAAAGTGAATCATTATGAGTGAAATGCATAAAATGTCATCTGATAAGCTGACAACGAATGAACGAAAAGAGTTGGATACTTCAGAGTTTGGAATACCTGAGTTACGGGAGTTTCCTATTCATGATGCCGCCCATGTAAGAGCGGCAGAAGCTTATTTCAGGTATGCTCCTGAAGGGTATAAAGCGCAGTTGGCACGCAATATACTGGCAAAGGCGCATTTGTTTGGGGTGGATGTGAAGAGTCCTGTGATCCTTGAGTGGGCAGAAAAATAATCAGATTTATACTGTAAATACCGTTATATGAGTATCTTGTGATGATGAACAGGTATTCTGTTTATGCGCATGTTCTCGTCGGTTTGAATAGAAGGAATTTCTTTTTCAGATCGAGGGAAAACCTTTATCGGAACGATCAGTAATGATTTTTAACTGATTTTTCTTATCCTTTTTTATTTACTTGTTCTTTATTGCTTTCCGCATCATTGTCTGGCGGAGAAACAACATCTATTTCTTTCTTTGCCTTATTGGCTTTTATTGCTGACTTTATCAACGCGAATATAGTTATTGCTATGATAATTGCTATTATTATTTTCATGACTTTATATAATTAAGTATTGTAATCCTATCTGCTAATTTAAATTGGAACGTTCCAATGGCTTTTTTGTTCTGTGATCGTGTAATTACTGTTTTAACAAATGGATGTAATGATGGATAATGTAGTACGTTGATATTCTGTAATGTTAATTTATAGTTAATGGTATCTCTTTTGTTTGAATTTTATATTCGAAGTTGTATGTTTGTGTTTATTATATTGTGAACATATAAAATTTATATTATGAAAAACAAATATAGAAATCTATATCTAGCTCAATGTAGTCACATTGAATTGGATAATGTGTATGTAATTATTTCTGATTGGCATAGTTTTAGAAAAACATAATGTTGCCATACTGTTAATTAAGTAAAGAAACTTTTAGGTTAATTTTTTATTTAATTAGAGGCTGTGAATTATAGAAGGGCGGTTATCCTAACTGCTAATAAGAAAATAATCTGTTATCGATGAAATTAAGAAAATTCTTTAGCAGAGTTTAATTTAAAAGCAATGGCAAAAAATGATTTGATTATTCTTAGGAATGAACAATTCGGTGGAGTGAGAGTAATGATGATTGAAAATATTGAACCATTATTCTGTTTGGACGATGTGGCAAAAGCCCTTAGTTACTCTGATCCGGTAAAGGCTGTTAGAGACTATTGTAAGGAAACGGTTGTTTTAGGAATACCGAACCGAAATGGTATTGTTAAGTCTTTTCGGTTTGGTAAAATATCTAAAATAGATTGTTTAATAATAAAGTCTGATTTATCAGATGCTGGAGTGTTTCGGGATTGGATTTATGATGAAGTATTGCCGCTAACCTATAAATATGGAGCGTGTAGAGCGATGCAAACGTATGAAAGAGATCTTATCTTATTTGGTTTTTATGATTTTAGAAAAGATATGACGGAATATTGTTTTGCTGATACTATTCAAGTTTCCCGGTGTTCTTATTCGATAGATCACATAGTTAAGATGTTACAGAGAAATGGCATAGAAATTTGTAAAAATCGTTTGTTTCTTTGGATGCGTAATAACGGTTATCTTTGCCAAAGTGAACGCACTTATAATCAACCTACACAAAAAGCAAAAAACATGGGATTATTTGAATTAAAGTATACTACAATGATTAAAGATGATTTAAAGGCAGTTTTCACCATTATGAAGGTTACCAATAAAGGCCGGATTTATTTTATGAAAAAACTTTCTGAATAAGGGCTTCGAATGAAATTTATGAATGTTTTGTTGATTGGAGAGTTTTTCTGTATGTATTAATAAATATTTGTTGTGATGCTTTCAAATTAGTATCTTTGACTGCACGTCATTTTTAACGACATCGTTTTATTAGGTTGTGATTAGTTTTCAAATTAATATCTTTGAACCCGTGAAGGCAATAGTGAGAAAATAATGGTACGTTGTCTAAAGATTTTGATTAGCTTTTGATTTAGTTTTTTAACAACGTTGAATGTCGTTTTAGTAAGTTTGATTGTGATCTGTTTTTGGAATTAGTATCTTTGATAGCGTTCTTTGACTTTTTTAATTCTATTATAAATTGTGCCTTGTTTTTAATTAATATCTTTGGATCATTCTAACAGTATCATTTTAATTGAATAGGAATAAAATAGAAGTGAATTATACTTCAATTCAGCATGTTTTCAGTATATTTATGGGTTCTATTGCTATTAAATAAACTGTGAACATAGTTGTGACTTACTTTCAGATTAGTTGTTTTGTAGTTCTGTGAAAATATGATGTTACTGATTCTGTAATTTACTTTCAATTTTATTGATTGGCATGGTACAAAGAGTCGAAGTTTCGTACTTCGGCTCTTAATTTGATTGAGGTAAGAGTTGGATAATATAGATGGATATATGGTGGGAGCTTTTTAATTGATCATATTGTTTTTAAGATATTGAGAGGTGTTTGTAATGCTATTTTTAAATATGGTTGATTTGTATTTTTGTCCATTGATTGTTTTTTAGGTTAGTAGTTTTAATAGCTATGGGGTTGAATAATGCATTATCGGTTAAGTTGTGATTAGCTTTTGAATTAGTATCTTTAACAGCATATTACATAGCAACGTATTAGGCATGTTGGTTGCGATTAGCTTTTGAATTAGTATCTTTAACAGCACGATTATTACCTGTTTTTGTCTGTATTATGTTGTAATTAACTTTCAAATTAGTGTCTTTAACAGCAAGTACTTGAAGTACTGGACAGGGTACATAGTTGTGATTAGCTTTCAAATTAGTATCTTTAACAGCGAAGAAGGCGGATCTATTCGGTACCTCATAGTTGTGATTAGCTCTCAAATTAGTATCTTTAACAGCTCCTTGTATCTGTTGACGGGCGCGGTATGGGTTGTGATTAGCTCTCAAATTAGTATCTTTAACAGCTAGCTCAGCTCCGGTAGCTTGAGCAAAACGGTTGTGATTAGCTCTCAAATTAGTATCTTTAACAGCTTATATTTTTTTTTTAATTGCAAAACAATAGTTGTGATTAGCTCTCAAATTAGTATCTTTAACAGCCCTTTCAAGTGAGTGTCAGCAGAGATATTGTTGTGATTAGCTCTCAAATTAGTATCTTTAACAGCTATCTCAGGGTCAACCCTTCACCCTTTTCAGTTGTGATTAGCTCTCAAATTAGTATCTTTAACAGCGCAATTGAAAAATCGATATGAAATTTATGCGTTGTGATTAGCTCTCAAATTAGTATCTTTAACAGCGAAAAGACTGAATAGGACATACCTCCTTATGTTGTGATTAGCTCTCAAATTAGTATCTTTAACAGCCCATTCCTCTAACTGAACACGCTTATAGTTGTTGTGATTAGCTCTCAAATTAGTATCTTTAACAGCACTAACTTCGGTAAGTGCTGTTTTTAAATGGTTTACGAGTCTTATATATAGAAATTTTTTGGTGAAGGTAGTTACTTATTCTCTGTTATAAATGAAAAAAGTGGTTTGAATTGTAGGTTCCGAAACTATAAAATTTAGAGTTATAATCAATCTATAGATGAATGAAATATTCTTTATGATGATATATCTTCCTTTAAAACTCTTGATGAAAGTATCTGATAGTGCTTCTAATACCAAATTGTTCTTTGGGGGCTTAGCAATAATAATGATAACTTATATTTGAGATTAATTTAGAAAGATGCAAAAACTATGCTGTATAACCTTTAGAAGAGGTGGAGAGTATCGGACTCGAACCGATCACCTCAACACTGCCAGTGTTGCGCTCTAGCCAGATGAGCTAACCCCCCTTTTTCGAAAAGCGTTGCAAAAATGAGGATATTATTCCGAATATGCAAGTATTTTGCCTAAAAAGTAGCTGATTTTAGGCATTTTGGCCGATCTTATAAAGACCGGCCATTTTTTTATATCAAAATTTTCGGGTTACTTTCGGTTACTTTTAACTATATTTGCCCTGCAAAATTGACGTATAATTGACATAGAATGCCGACTTTTAAATCTGAGATACAAAATAAACGTAAGGACGGAACGTATAATGTACGTATCCGCGTTACACATAACAAAGAGGTTCGGCGTATATCTACGAATCTTTTTGCGACTTCTGATGATCTTACTCGCGGCCTGAAAATAAAGAATCAGCGGATAATCGATATCAGTAACGAACTGATAAAAAAGTGTAGAGACGCCTGTAACAATATGGGTAGTGAAATTCTTTCAATGCCGATCGCTGTTTTGATCGAAAGATTGAAATTCGTCTTACAGGGTGGAAGTACTTTTCGGTTAGATTTTATAAAATACGCTGAAACTAAAATTCAGGGGCTGTCAAAGGGTACAGCCATGATTTATGAGTCCGCCTTAAATTTATTGCGCCGGTTTATTGCACGTGATGAATTAGATATATCGGAGATCAACGCCTCTTTTTTACGTGGATTTGAAAAATTTATAGAATCCGAACCGTCCCGACGCGGAAATAACCGTAAAAAGGTTACAGGTAAAGAGGAGGAGAAGAAGGGCGCGCGAGCTGTATCTTTATATCTTTCCTGTATTCGCGCGTTATATAACCAGGCTAAAGAAGAGTTTAACGACGAAGACAGGGGGATAATCAACATACCGTATTCTCCGTTCGTGCATTTCAAAATCAAAGCGCAACCGCGGACTCGCAAAAGGGCCATTTCTGTTGAAATGATACAAAGTATAATAGACTTGCCATACAGGCCGGAATTGCCCGGAAAATGGTCCGCGTATAATCTCGCGAAAGACTGTTTTCTGTTATCGTTCATGTTCATAGGAATAAATAGTGCGGATATGTACTACGCACTTCCGCCGAAAGACGGTGTACTTATCTATAATCGCAAAAAGACTGCTACCCGTCGCGATGATAAAGCAGAGATGCGGGTAAGGGTAGAATACTGCGCTACGGAATTAATTAATAAATATCGAGGGACAGACAAATATTTTAATTTCTCGTCTCACTATTCCAGCTGTAAGACGTTTAATAAAATCATAAATGAAGGATTAAAAGAGATCGGAAAGGAAATAGGAGTAGAGGGACTTACCTTTTACGCTGCCCGCCATAGTTGGGCAACTATTGCGCGTTCGTCTGCGGTAGGAATTGACAAGGCCACTGTACACGAAGCCCTTAACCATGTAGATAAGGAGATGCGAATTACCGATATCTACATAGATAAGGATTGGACAGTCATCTGGAACGCAAATAAAAAGGTACTGGACTTGTTCGACTGGTCCGAATTGGAATTGTTGTATATCGGTTAAGACGTTCCGAATGTTTTTTGTCTTTAAGTAAAAAGGATATGGAAAGAAAATTAGAACCGTGGATAACCGACGAAATGTGGGACTTGATGAACGACGATATAACGAATTATGTGTTCGATCAGGGTGAAAAGTATTTAGAAGACTTATACAGAATATCAGGGACAATAACAGGGCGATGTTATACGTTAATCGGGATAATCGTTGCGGTATACCCTTTTGTTATTACGTCTTCTCTATCAATTAAGAATTTCTATTATTTCATGTTGGCAGCTTTGTTTTTGATCGTTTGTGTCTCAGTTTGCTATTATATCGTCTTTTGTATAATATCGCCATATCCGGCCGTTGGCCCGGGCGCGTCTCCGCGTGAACGACTTGTATTGAATACGTTAAAGAATTATAGGGATCGCGGGGAAACCAACTTTAGGAAATACGAGTTAGAGGCTTTGCAGGAAAGTATTGATTATATGGAAGAATCGAATAAAGAAAGGGCACGAAAATATAGAAATGTACTTTATTTGTTATTAGGGTCCCTTTCTTTATTTCTTGTTGCCGCGTGTCTTATTATTGGCCTTTCGACTTTTTAGGTGATTTACAAAGGGCCGTTCTTGTCTTTAAAACCGGCTGCGAATGCGTCGGTTTTGGCGGTGCGGCTTTAGACGTTTTGGGTATTACTTTTTTCGCCATATTATTTTTCTGCTATATCGGCCAAGCATAGAGACGCTCCTCTTATCAGGTATCCTATGATAAGCGTTATAATCCCTATACAAATATAGATTATTCCCGACAAATTTTTATCCACCATTTCTACAATACCATATACGATCCCGGCAGCGCACAATATAGCGCAAATTACTTGAAACACTAATGATGATTGGCGTAAGAGGGTAGGGCCCTCATTCTTCTTTAGTTCTTCCATAATATAAGATATTTTAAAATTATTGATAAAAAGTTTTCTTATTTCGGAACCATCCTAATAATCTTATTACTTTTACATGCGCAATTTACGCAGTGGCCGCAGTATCTTTTTGACTTGTTAGATTTTCTATAGTACGCTGTTGAGATAAAACGGTTTCTGTTAAACGTGTTATTTGATCAAAAACTTCGCGGGACATTGTAACAGTATGTTCATCTACCTTATTAATCCCTCCCTTTTCCGTTTCTATCATGTGTCCCCAACCTACGTTTAGCCAATCAAAATTAAATATACACCCAAATGCATTATTGAATTTTAATAAAAAATTATTAGTTAAATATCTGGGGTCTCCTTTCATGGCGCTACTTACATTAGCGTAACTAACTCCAATTTTTGCCGCTAATTCTTTTTTAGTATGAACTACGCCCTCACTTCTTAAATATTCGTATGCTTTATTAAGCCTATTGGTTCTTCCATCTTTTTGATGGGGTGCATTTTCTTCCATTTTTTTCTTAATCATTTATAGTTAATATATGTTATAATACGAATGTTTGTTTGTATAAATACGTATTATACGAAATAAAATTCGTATGTTTGCATATATAAATATATATCGATACAAATATATAAATAAATATGGAAAAAGAACGAATTAATGTAAGGGGAAGTATAGATTCTTTAGAGATTAACGAAGTATTTACGATTCCCAAAAAGGAAAGAAGAGCCAGTAATG
This sequence comes from Bacteroides sp. 41_26, assembly GCF_949740115.1. Lineage (NCBI taxonomy): Bacteria > Pseudomonadati > Bacteroidota > Bacteroidia > Bacteroidales > Bacteroidaceae > Bacteroides > Bacteroides sp. 41_26. Next base: position 115,552 of record NZ_CATJGZ010000052.1, on the reverse strand, counting down.
TACGTAACACTGCGTATACAGTTGCCTGCGATACCGGAAAAAAATTCTCTGTATCTGCGAAAACAGATACTATAGTAGTAACCCGTATAGCATAAAATATTATGAGTGAATATCGTATTAAAAATACCGGTTTTGGCTTTGACTACAAAAAATTAAGAGAGGCATCTCCCTGTAAAGTACAGGTAAAGACGCGCTTTAGATGGACTACAATCAAGGAATTTAAACCGCATGAGCGTGAGGATGCCGAACGCCTTTTAGCCGAATTATCTGGAAAGCCCCGTTTCTATGTGGGTATAATATGTAAAGAGATGGAGGGTACTTCCAAAGAGGATGAAAGGCTTTTGGGTGAGCGTGAAGTAGCCATTCCGACCGTATTCAAAAGGGGCTATGGCGCTATACAACAGTATATTCCCCCAACCGATCGTTTCAAGGATATCGTGCACGAAATTGATAAAGCGATAGAGTTAGCCGAATATCTTAATTCTTTAGACTTATGATGGATTTATTTACCCTTAAACAGCAGATAACAGAAGCCGCCGAGCTGTCGGCATTGGCGATCACACGTCAGTTATATCCTGCGATGGACGAGGTGAAGTATAAAGAAGCGGTAAAGATCGCAGGCAGTGAGCAATGGTTGAAATACCATATCGAAAGAGGTAACATCGTTCCCATACGTCGCGGTACGTCGAAAAACTCGCCCATCTATTACAGTCGTATGGATATAGCCGCGACAAAAAAGGCTGAACGGGAATTAGCGAGGCTGATATGAGAAAGAACAAATGGATAGGAGCGTATTTGTCAGTCAGTATACTGCCGCTTTTTGTGGATGCGTCCGCACTGCCAAAAATAGGCTTCATTGTATACTACCTGTTCGTAGTAGCTAATCTGATGAACGTAATGAGAATCATTAATAACGCGCAAAAGCGCAAGTAATTAACCATTTAAATTTTTACAATCATGTTTAATGTAACAGTAACATTTGAAGCGGGCGAATCAATCAAAGCCCTTTTATTCGGTTTAATGAAATCCGTAATTCCTGTAGAGCCAATGCTTGAAAAAGAGCTGAAACCCACTGGACCAGTAAAACCTACAGAATCGGTAAAATCTGAAAAGCCGGCTGTACCCGAAAAAACAGCTGCACCCGCAAAAACAGAGAAACCGGCTATGTCTGCAAAAACAGAGAAACCCGCTACATCGGCAAAATCTGCTGAACCTGAATTTTCCGAACTTGACGACGACGCCAAACTGGAAAAGATTAAAGCGGAAGTGACGAAGCTAACGAAAAACCGTAAGGGGGCCGATGTTAAATGGATATTAGGGCAATTCGACGCTGCGAGTGTTTCTAAAACAAATCCTCTTTCCCCGGAAAGCTACGACGACTTTTACGAGGCCCTTACGAGGTATGGAAAAGGAGAGGCGCTTACCGATATATTCCCCGAAGAAGAGTTAGACTAATGGCGGATAGGCATGCTATATTAAGTCCGTCAGCTGCGTACAGGTGGTTAGCCTGTACGCCATCTGCTCGATTCGAGGAACAGATACCCGAAGAGGAGAGTGTGTATTCGGCTGAGGGTACGCTTGCTCACGAATTAGCAGCATTACTCCTCAGTGCTCGTTCCGGATTGTTTAAAGGACCGCAAAAGGCGTACAACGATATGTTAGATAAGATTATATCTAATGATCTGTATACTTCGGAAATGTTAGATTACTGTGAGGCTTATGCGGGTTTCGTGTTAGACAAGGGAGGCACGATATTAATAGAACATTCCTACGATCTTACTAAGTACATACCGTTAGGTTACGGAACCGCAGACGCCACCAACATTACGCCAAAAGTTATATACGTAACTGACTTTAAGTATGGTGCCGGTGTCCGGGTAGGTGCTACGGCTAACAAACAGATGATGTGTTACGGATTAGGCGCCTATGAAGCGGCCGTCTTAAAGGGAATAAAACCTGAAACGATTAGCCTTTCTATATTCCAGCCTCGGGCGGGCGGCTCCTCTTCGTGGGATATAAGTGTGACCGATCTGCTGAAGTGGGCAGAAACTGAAGTAAGACCACGGGCTGAATTGGCTATAGCAGGTATGGGCGATTTTGTTCCGGGTCAGCACTGCCAGTTCTGCAAAGCTCGTATCTCATGTAAAGCATACTATGATCGTTTCTCTGATGTGAAGAAGATTAAAGACAAACGGGTCATGACGGATGCGGATATCGCAACTGTACTAACCTACGGTCCCCTTATCACATCATGGGTTAAGAAAGTAGAAGAGGATACGGTTAAACGCCTGGAAAGCGGTGATTCATTGAAAGGGTTTAAACTGGTAGCCGGGCGCGGGAGGAGAGTCTTTAAAAACGAAGACGATGTAGTAGATATTCTGATAGGGGAGGGCTACGAAGATCAAATTTTCGACAGCTCCTTAAAATCCCTTACCGCGATCGAAAGGCTGATGGGTCCTAAACGGTTTAAAGAGATTTTTGCAGATGAAGTAATGACTATCCCGGGAAAGGTACAAATAGCACCCGTAGACGATGATCGCCCGGCGGTAGGCGCTTCGGCTGCTGACGAGTACGACGATGAATATGACGAATTATTATGACGAAGCAAGAACGGATTAATAAAATATTAGATGATGCGGGCGAAGCACTGAAAGCCGAGGGAGTTAAGTACTTTCTCGGGGTAGTGGACCGCCAACCTAAAGCTCCGGACGGGGGACGGGCATACGTCCAGTCGGATATATCCGGGGAGGAATTCGGATATATATTGGATATGGCCCTGCAAACCTCGCAAGACCTGGTACATGTGGGGATACAATTAGGCCGGTTAATAACCGCGCGGAAACGTGCACAAAAGGAAAAAGATGGGAAAAAATGAAACTTAATGATTTAGAGCCGCTACAGACTTTCGAACTGGACGGACAAAAGTACGAATGTATTGAGGTGTATCCTGGCGGGCGTATCGCCGCTTGCTATGAACTTGACGAGAACGGTAACTACTTACCTACAGGAGACTCCGATAGACCGTACAAAATACGTTTAATATCGGATATTCGTTTTAACCGCAACTTTGAGACAGACGAGGAAAAAGAATTAAACGATTTATTATGAAAACAGCAACGTACCATTACAGACTAAGCAATTATCAGGGCGGATATACGTCTCATTCCATTAAGGTAGAAATAATTGGTGAGACTGAAAAAAGCTACCGGGTAAGGTATTTAGAGCCTGGTACGTTCGGGCAGTACGCCGGTACCGTGAAATGGGTACGTAAGCGTAGCGTAGTGATAACGGATGTAAAGGTTACTGTACGGCCACCTGCGCATCCGGTAGAAATAAGATTACCGTACAAAGATTAAATATTAAACGATATGGCAAAGGATAAAGAAAAAAAGGACCCGTTTAAATTGGTGCTAGGGTCGCACCGTGTTTCGTATGTTACTTTGAAGGAACCTAAAGCCTTCGAAGACGACAAGACGCCAAAATATAGCGTTACTTTTCTTATTCAGAAAGATAGCCCAGACGTGGCACGTATTAAGAAAGTTTTGAATGAGATGTACAAGGCAAACAAAGAAAGCAAATTTAAAGGTTTACCGATCACTAGCCAAAAAATCTGGAACCCTTTAAGGGACGGGGATGAATACGCCGATGAAAAAGAAGCGGAAGGAGTAAACGCCGACGCATATAGGGGCTGTTATTATTTAAAGGCTACTTCTATTTCACAGCCTAAAGCCTTCGATAGCGACAAACAGGACATATTAGACCTGGACGAAGTTTATAGCGGGTGTTATTGTCGTGGGGTAATCGTTGGTAACGCTTATCATAACACAGATTATAAAACTCGTGGATTTAGCTTCTACCTAAACAGCGTTATGAAAATGAAAGAAGGCGAACAGCTGGGTGGTGTTTCTGCTAGCCCTGACGAGTACGACGACGATTATGACGACGAAGACGACGACATGTTATAAAATAACGGGCGGCGGTTTGTCGCCCTCTTTAATACCCTATAAATATGAATACACTGTTTGAATGTAAAATAAAATATGAGAAGGTACAGGACAACGGAACGACGAAAAAGGTGACCGAACCTTATATCGTTAAAGCCCTTACTTTTACGGAAGCTGAAAATAACATAGTAGAAGAAATGCTCCCGTTTATCTCCGGTGAATTTACTATCTCCGATATAAAACGGGCTAACTATAGCGAACTATTTTTTTGTGAAGAAGAGGCGGCCGATCGTTGGTTTAAGTGTAAACTTATCTTTATCACTCTGGACGAGAAAAGCGGCGCGGAAAAAAGAACATCCACGCAGGTATTGGTACAGGCGTCCGATCTTCGTGACGCGGTGAAAAAGCTCGACGAAGGAATGAAGGGGACAATGGCTGATTATAAGATCGGCTCTGTTTCTGAAACTGCTATTATGGATGTATATTAAAAAAGCAATGAAGAAAATATATAAATATCGAATACTGTGGTATTTATACTGTATCTGCACTATACCCGCACTTCCAATTATTTTTATCACTTATATATTGGATAGGATTAGTGATTGGATAAGTCATAAGTATGAAACTGTAAAAGATAGAATAATTCAAAAATATAAACCCTCGTAATAAAAATAAAGATGAAACAAGATATAGAAGTAGCGTCAAGAATTGAACGTGATAAAGTTATACAGGAGCTTCATGTTGCCTATAAAATTCATAAAGACCAGAAACACTACATAATATCCAGTGCAATAATTCAAAAATATGCTGTTCCTCTTTTTAAGGCTGGTGCAGAATGGCAGGCTAAGCAATCACCGTGGATAAGTGTGAAAGATAGGATGCCGGAAGCTAATACTATGGTTCTAACCAAAGGAGCTTATGGATTCCTTATTTGTTTTCTTTCAATTTTAGGAGAATGGGAAACTGGGGGAAACGTTAATGAAGAAAGATTAGGAATAACCCATTGGATGTCGATCCCGAAGTTTGGCTAATAACATAAATAGAAAGGAATCAAATGAAAGTAAAAATAAGAAAGACAGGTGAGGTAGTAGATATAATAACTTACTCCGGTCATACATACAGAAGTGATATTGATGTTGTGTCCTATATTGACAGCAAAGGTAATGAATGCGTTGACGTAAAAATGAATCGGTTTTGGGACTTTGAGGATGTAGAAGAATGTAATTTATCTACAGAAGAAAGCCTTATTGATTGGGAAGAAAGACGTTTTCAGCTTGTAAAAGCTGCAATGCAGGGGAATATACCACAAACTGTATTTGACAAAGAAACATTTTGCAAATATTGCATTGCAGTCGCCAATGAAATGATTAATCAACTTAATTCATAACAATACAAAAATGAGTAAACCTAAATACTATTGTGCCCCACGTTTCGGGCATTATAATATCTACCGTGATGACGGGGACGGAAGTTCGACAAAGGTAGACGACCGACAAACGAAAGAGGACGCGTTAAAGGAAGTATACCGACTCAATGGGTGGGATTATGAACGGAGAGCACAGAAGATTAATAAAGAGCGTAAAACGAGTATTTGAAATTAATTACATAACATTATGAGGCATTTACATATAGACATAGAGACACGTTGTAAGTTAGACGTAGGGGACGTAGGGGTATATCGTTACGCCGAGGACCCTACGTTTAGTATTATACTTTTCGCCTATAGTTGGGACGACGGTCCGACAACCGCGTTGGACATGACGAATGACACTTATCCGGGAGAGAGTATGCCCGCCGATGTCTGGTTAGCATTTATCGATTCTGATGTACTAAAGATCGCCCACAACGCGAATTTTGAATACGTCTGTATAGGTACATACTTCGGTATATGTCTTGACCTTAAACAATGGTATTGTACTATGATTGCAGCGGCGTATCTGGGCCTCCCTCTTAGCTTGGGAGAGGTGAGTAAGGTATTAGGACTTAGCCAGCAGAAAGACGCTCGCGGTAAAGCCTTAATAACGTACTTCTGTAAACCGTGTAAACCGACTAAAAAGAACGGCGGCCGTACTCAGAACCTACCTGAACACGATCCGGAAAAATGGGCCGAGTTTAAAGAATACAATGCACAGGACGTACGCACGGAAAAAGAAATTTATAAATACATATCCCGGTTTCCCGGTCTTCCTGAACGAGAACGCCAGTACTGGGTTTTGGACCAGATAATAAATGAGACTGGCATAACCGTAGACAGCGAATTTATAAATGCCGCTATTGAGGCTAACGAATATTTTACAAAGAAGGTACACGACGAGATAGTAAGTATAACAGGTGTGGATAATCCGAACAGCCTTACACAGTTAAAGAAATGGCTATTCAAAGAGCTGGGGCACGAGGTACACAGCTTGGGTAAAGAGTATCTGTCTGACGCGCTCGACGACGAATTTCTCCCGGATCAAGTGAAGAAGGTGTTACGGTTACGACAATTCGCGTCAAAGACATCAATAAGCAAATACGATACCATGTTAGCCTACAGGCAGAGAGACGGGCGTATCCGCGGGCAGATACAGTTTTATGGAGCCAATCGTACAGGACGTTTCTCCGGACGTGGAGTACAACCTCAGAATTTAAAAAAGACTCTCAAAAAAGATTTAGACGTAGCACGTGAAGCGGTGAGATACGGCTTTGCCGATCTTCTCTATGAAGACGTGCCGGACGTTATTAGCCGATTAACCCGTACGGCTCTGGTGGCGGCAGAAGGCCACAGCCTTGTAGTATCAGATTTTTCCGCGATCGAAGCGCGCGTACTGGCGTGGGAAGCCGGTGAAGAGTGGGTATTAGATGTTTTTCGCACACACGGTAAGATTTACGAGGCTACCGCGGCGAACATGTTTAACGTACCACTGGATATGATATCTCACGGTAGCGATTTGAGAGCTAAAGGGAAAGTAGCAACTCTCGCATTAGGATATCAGGGAGGTGCGGGCGCACTCATTGCGATGGGAGCTTTACGCGAGGGATTGGATGAATCCGAATTGCCTGCGATTGTTAAGGCTTGGCGCTCAGCCAATCCGGGGATAGTAAGGCTGTGGCGTGAGGTAGAGAACGCGGCTAAACATGTGATAAAGAATAAGACGAGTTATGTACTAAAGAAAAAATATTGTAGCCTTAAGTTTTCATACGATCGCGGATACATGTTTATAGAGTTACCCAGCGGCCGTCGGCTATCTTATTATGGCGCTTCCGCAGAGAAAGGACGGCTGTCGTACTGGGGCGTGGACCAGACTAAGAAAGTATGGGTGAAAACAGATACATACGGCGGCTCTTTAGTGGAAAATATAACTCAGGCCATCGCCCGTGATTGTCTTTGCGATACGATGTACCGGATATATTACGATGCGGGTTTACCTATTCTTATGCACATACACGACGAGATCGTGAGCGAAGTTCCCGACAATGAGGCGGAAGACGCGCTTACAGTTATGTATGATATTATGGCCGTTGGTCCCAACTGGGCTAAAGGCTTACCACTTAAGGGGGATGGGTATATAAGTAAGTATTATAAAAAAGATTAGAACTATATGAAGAATAATAATGTAGGACGTTACGGGGTAGTATTGGCCGTAGTCCTTTTCCTGATTTTTGTAGCACTGAAACTTACGGGCGTTATCACCTGTTCGTGGTGGTGGATATCCGCTCCGCTGTGGGCTCCCTTAGTATCCGCGGTTATTTTGGTAATACTGTTTTTTATTTTAGCCAATCATTATACGAATAAAAATGGTATACGATAATATTATACGAATATTTCCACGTAAAACAAAAGCTACTCCCGATGATAAAAACGTACGTATTGGACTTGTCAAACCTACGATATCGGACGAGCCCGAAGAGGTACACATATCTACGGCCTTTACATGGGACATACCAATCGCGGAAAAGATAGCTGAATTATGGCGACACGTAGCTCCCGTTACAATTGGAGGGCCCGCTTATAATAATCCAGGCGGAGACTTTATACCCGGAATGTATTTAAAGAAGGGTTACGTAATTACTTCGCGCGGTTGTCCTAATAGATGTTGGTTTTGTGCCGTACCAAAACGAGAAGGCTATAAATTACGAGAACTTCCTATAACAGAAGGCCATATACTAACGGATGATAATTTATTAGCCTGTAGTCCGGGACATATAGACGCGGTTTTTAATATGCTTTCCAGGCAAAAAGAACGTCCGCAATTTACCGGTGGGTTAGAGGCTAAATTACTTACTCCGCAATATGCCGAAAAATTGTATAATCTTCGGCCTAAATCTGTTTATTTTGCTTATGATACCCCCGACGACTTCGACCCTTTAGTGCAGGCTGGTAGGTATTTATTAAACGCTGGTTTTAAGAAGTCTTCCCATATACTTAGGGCTTACGTCCTAATCGGATATAAGGGCGATACGTTTGAAAAAGCTATAGCCCGGTTAACGGCAACCTGGGACGAAGGTTTTTTCCCTATGGCTATGTTATACCGTGATAAGAAAGGCGAAATAGACAAAGATTGGCGGAGGCTACAAAGAGAATGGGCAAACCCTATAATAACAGCCATAAAGTGTAACGAATTAGATAACCGCTTTTTATGATAAGTCTAAAATACAACATAACGTTAGATATAGCCACCGCCAGTACCAGGCGTGCAGCGAAGTGGCAGAACAAACGCGTGACTTGGCAGGATATAGTTAACACCCTGTCACAGACTGAACGGACGCCCGAAACCCTTAAACAATATTTCAGCTACACGAAAGATCGCCAGTGTGAAATTAAGGACGTAGGTGGCTTTGTGGGTGGATACCTCCGGGAAGGGAGGCGTAAAAAAGGGTACGTGGAATACCTTCAAACGGTTAGCCTGGATGTCGATTTTGGTCCTATAGACATGTGGATCGACTTCGGGATGTTAGGGTATGCGGGTTGTATGTACACAACGCACAAACACCGGCCGGAAGATCCTCGCTTTAGGATTGTAATCCCGCTCAGCCGCAAAGTATCCCCGGAAGAGTACGAAGCTATTTCGCGTATTATCGCGTCATGGCTCGGTATTGACTATTTCGACGACACAACATACCAACCTACGCGCCTTATGTATTACCCGTCAACATCGAAAGACGGCGAATTCATATTCCAGTACAACGACGATAAGATAATGGACCCTGACGAAGTACTGGCCGAACTACCTAACTGGAAAGACCCGACAACATGGCCGGTTTCTTCCCGGGTAAAAGAGAGAGTACACCATGAGACGTCCGGTAAGATGATGGAGGACCCGGAAGATAAGGGCGGCATAGTTGGCGCCTTCTGCCGGGCGTACACGATCGAAGAGGCGATAGCCGAATTTCTCGACGACGTGTACGAACCATGTACGGAAATGGGAAACAATCGGTATAGTCTTATCGGGGCATCTACATCTGGCGGGTTAGTAGTTTACGATAATAAGTTCGCATTCTCTCATCACGCCACCGACGCCACGAGTGGGATACTCTGTAACGCGTTCGACCTTGTACGGCTGCATAAGTTTGCCGATCTGGACGAAAAGGCGAAGAGCGGCACAGAGGTTACGAAGTTACCCAGTTACAAGGCTATGACTGAATTCGCAGGGAAACTGGGCCCCGTCAAAAAAGAGATCGTACGCCAACGCCGCGAGATGGCGACTGCAGATGACTATGACGAGATAGAGGGGGAAGCACGTAAAACGGCCACGGCGGACGATTGGGTAGAAGAGTTAGAGACGGAAGGTAATCGGGGGAAGATAAAGAATACAATTAATAATGTAGTACTGATCTTACAAAACGATGAAAATCTGAAAGGGTGTTTCGGATTTAATGAATTTGAGCAGAGAGAAACAGCAGTAAAACCTCTTCCGTGGGATAAAAATGTATCAAAGTATCCCCGCCCATTATGCGATTCAGATGATGCAGAATTACGATTGTATCTTGAAAATGTATATGAGGTTACAAGTAAGGGACAAATAATGGATGGGCTTACAGTAGTGATAAAGAATAACGGGTACCATCCTGTACGCGACTACCTGGACGGGCTAATCTGGGATGGTATAGAAAGGCTGGATAATCTTTTTATTGATTTATTCGGCGCACCGGATACGTTATACACACGAGCGGTTACACGCAAGTCTTTTACCGCGGCCGTGTCACGAATTTATAACCCCGGTTGCAAATACGACTATGTATTGGTGTTGGTAGGAGATCAGGGGGTAGGGAAAAGTACTACCCTCGCAAAGATGGGTGGAGATTGGTTTAGCGACAGTATGCCTACATTAGTAGGTAAAGAAGCTCTGGAAAGTATACAGGGGTCCTGGATTATTGAACTGGGTGAACTCGCGGGCCTTCGTAAGGCAGAAGTAGATGCCGTTAAGCACTTCATAAGTAAACGGGAAGACCGTTATCGGGTGGCGTATGGTAAACGCGTAGAACACTTTCCGCGTCGTTGCGTATTTTTCGGTACTACTAATGAAGAAGACTTTTTACGAGACGTAACGGGTAATCGCCGCTTCTGGGTAGTTAATTGTAAAGGGGGCAAAGGCAGTAAGGATTTTAAAGAGTATTTGACGTCAGAAACTGTAGCTCAATTATGGGCGGAAGCGAAGGAACGTTTTAAACAAGGAGAACCGCTGTACCTGGCTGAGAAGGGCTTAGAAGAAGAAGCCCGCGTAATACAGGATAAACATTTGGAGAAAGACGAACGTAGCGGCATTATCAGTGTGTATTTAGATCGGGCACTACCAGAAAACTGGGATGACCTCGACACGTATCAACGGCGTAATTGGTTGGCAGACGAAAAGAATGAGGGAACGGTAAAACGGGATAGGGTGTGTATCCTGGAAATATGGGCGGAGTGTTTAGGTAAGGACCCGAATAGTATTACGCGTCGCGATAGTATCGAACTGGGGCGAATAATGAAGACCGTAAAAGGGTGGGCGCCGTACGGAAGTACTTTAAAGTTTAAACACTACGGAAACCAAAAGGCGTATGTTCGGTAGTTTTTGGTTTTTTGGTTTCGTTATAGGTGAAAACCAAAAACCAAAAACATAGTATAAAATTAGGCATTTGGTTTTTTGGTTGTACTTAATTAACAGTGGGTTACACCCCTTAAAAACCAAAAAACCAAAAAATAGGTAACAGTATAAAACAGTATATAAATAGATTAAATAGGAGTAAAATGCACAATTTGCGCAATTTACACACGCGTATAAAAGGTTATAGAAATTTTGGTTTTTTGGTTACTTGGTTACACAATGGAAAAAAAGATAGAACGATATTTAGTGAACAGGGTAGAAAGGATGGGCGGACTTTGCGTAAAGTTCCCTCCTCTATTCTTTGCGGGTTTTCCCGACCGCATAGTCCTGTTACCCGGGGCGCGTATAATTTTCGTAGAAACGAAAGACAAAGGTAAGAAACCTACGGCTCTACAGGTAAGAATACACGGGAAATTAAAGGGGATGGGCTTTCGCGTAGAAGTCCTGGACCGTAAGGAAAGTATAGACGAATTCATGTTAACACTATGATACCAGAAATATTATACAATAAGCGTAAGGGAGAGTACTACAGAACCGATCCTCACCAGGTGGAAGCTTACGAGCATCTGATCTTCAATCCGCGTGCGGCGTTGTTTCTCGGTATGAGCCTCAGTAAGACGGTGATCGCCCTTTCTTATCTGTACGACATGATCTATGAAGAAGCTGCTATTGTCAAAGCGCTGGTAGTCGCACCCGACAAGGTGGCCCGTATAACTTGGCCGGACGAGATCGAAACGTGGGGACATTTGGAGGGAATGAAATACAGCGTCATACAGGGCGACAGGAAACAACGGGAAAAAGCATTATCCGCAGAAGCGGAAATATATATAATCGGCGTAGACAATCTCGTGTGGCTGATAGATAAGTACGTTACGAAAAAAAGCGGACGTTATGTGGGGAAGATACCGTACGACTGTATTGTACTCGATGAACTGAGCCTTTTCAAATCAAGGGACAGCCAACGGTTTAAGAAACTCCGCCGCGCTATAAAGACGATAGATTACCGTGTAGGCATGACTGGTACGCCCAGTCCTAACGGTTACGTTGACCTGTGGGCGCAAATGCTGCTGATCGACGACGGCGAACGCCTGGGGGATACGTTCGGCAAATTCGTAGACAAGTACTTCACTACACGCGGTAACGGCATGGTGGTTTATGAGTATATCCCCCGTCCCGGTGCGCCTAAAGTCATAGCACATAAGTTACAGGATATCGTACTAACAATGCAGACACGCGATTATCTCGTACTCCCTGAGCTACATACGGATGATATCGAATTAGAAATGTCTCCCTTTGACCGCGAGGTATACGACACGTTGGAAGAGGCGTACGTATTGGACTTTATCGACGGTAACGATGTGACGGTAAAAACCGCTGCTGATCTAACGAATAAGTTACTACAGATAAGTAGCGGGGCGATATATGAGGAACAGAAATACGACGATAACGAAAAGAAGTTACCGCGTGTATGGCATGAGGTGAATACGGTTAAGATAGACGCGTTACGCGGTTTGCTTGAAAAATACCCGGATGAAAGTTTTATAGTCGTGTACCAGTTTCGGCATGAAGTAGAGCGTATATGCGCGGCATTCCCGTTCGCGCGTGAGTTGCGTAAAGGAAAGGGAACGGTAGAGGATTTTCGTGACTGGAATGCCGGGCGTATACGTCTTTTGCTTATACACCCTGCCGGGGCCGGGCACGGACTTAACTTGCAATTCGGGGGCCGGCGCATGGTGTGGTTTTCTATGACCTGGAATTTAGAACATTATCAACAGACCGTTGCGCGGTTGTTGCGGCGCGGACAGTTGAAAGAAATCTACGTGCATCGTCTGATAGTAAAGGGGACGCGGGATACACGTGTACGTCGTCGCCTGGCATCAAAGGATACAAACCAGACCTTTTTAATGAATGAGATTAAGGACTTAAAAAAGAAATACCAATGAACACAGGAAAGAAGTATATCAAGTTACACGGAGGCGAGACCCCCGCGAAACGCGACGAGAAACGCGCCGCTGAGTTTATGTCATGGTACGTGGATAATGTATCCATGTTGAAGAGATACGTGTACGGTGGAGGGTATGAAGTGGACGATGATTTGTTCAGCGATACGATGTTAAGTATATACGATGCGATCGCGTTGAAAGGCGCGAAGGTGGTTAATTATACGAAGTATTTCCTATTCTCGTATCGTGCCGCACTTATTAACCGTGAGAAAAGAAACGCTCGCGCCCGCTTTGTTCCCGTTACGAATGAGACGGACACACCCGCGGCCGAATTTGATAGCCGGGAATATGAAGAAGCGGTAGAGCGGATAAACGTAGAAGTGATGGAGTACGTACGCGGGAATTTTGACGAAATGAGTGTTTCACTTTTCGAGATGTACGTAGGACTGTCGCCCGACATATCGTACAAAAGGCTGTCCGAAATGCTCGGGATTCCCTTTGTTACGGTGTGGCAGTCTATCGGAAATGTGAAAAAAGAGGTTGTAAAACGTTTCGAGGAACGAAAGGACTTTTTGCTATCTATGATATGAATTTGATCTATTTTGTCTTTATAGTATGAATACGATTATTTTTTTGATCGGAGTTGCCGCGCTGATCGTGGTTAACTCGTTGCTGGCCTTTGTATTAGGTTGGTTGTTTACGGAGGTATTTCCACTTCCGTTAAAGTTCAAGCCTTTTAGTTGCCGGCCGTGCCTGACGTTCTGGCTTAACGTTTTGTTAGGTGTTGCATTGGCGTTTCTTATTACGCCGTATTTCCCGGGGTCCGATAGCCCGGATATATGTACCGTAATTCGTTTCGGCCTTATAGGTGTAGGCATGTTGATGGGATTGATATGTTTTTTGTATATAAAGTTAAAATTTAGAGTTTATGAATGAAGTAAAAGCCGGCGGGACAAACTACAGTAATGTTACCCCCGCCTTAGTAAAACAGGTCCGTAACGTAATTTCCGAAGCGGACAAACACCGTTATAGTGTTTCCGCCGTGTATTCCGCTTATAACACCGCTCTCAACAAAAAGGATATACCGCAGTCTTGCAGTAGCTGTTTACGTAACCGCGTACGGGAGTTGCGTAAGTGGCTTGACGGATACGAAGCATTTTTGAAGAAAAAAGTAAAAAAGGACAATCCAACCCCCGAAACAGATAAGAGTAAGGACGAGGGTACAGAATCGCGTGAAGAGCCGGAAAACGGGCAAAACGACGATAATAATGAGTCGCCAGTAAAAGCCGATCCGGAACCTCCGGCGTTACTTATGTCTACCCCCGAAGGAGAGCAATTCAATTTTATCCCCAGCCCTGAGAATCCTAAAAAGGGGACAGTAACGCATGCGGATGGAACGGCGGTAAAGGCGGGAACATATACCACTGATGAGGGAGTTATCGCCGTGCAGCCCGGTGGTAAAGCGACGATAAAGGAAGGCGGCGAAGTGACTAACCCAGACGATGAGCTGTTGTAATTATGTCTTCGCGATTAACGGGTAATCATTTCTGGAAGTTACGCACCAAGCACGGCCGCGATAAGATATTCAGCGACGCGGCCGTGTTGCTCGAGGAGGCTTACATGTATTTTGACTGGTGCGATCGCCATCCGTGGGAAAAGGTGGAGCTGGTGAAATACAAAGGAGACTATAACGAAGCGGATATACCGTTAGGCAGGCCCTATACGGTGGAAGGGCTGACCTATTATCTCGGTGTATCCGGTAGTTACTTTCGGTCTGCAAAGAATAATCTAAAGGAAAAGATAGAGCAGGGGAGAGCCACTTCTGATGAAGTGGATTTGCTCGAAGCGATAGAGATGATCGAGCAGGCTATACGCACGCAGCAGATCGAGGGTGCGGCTGTAGGGGTATTTTCCGCCAATCTGGTGGCGCGTATTAACGGCCTTGTCGATCGACAGGATATTACTTCTAACGGAATGCCCTCTATTCGCGTGAACGTGAGAGACAAAGAGACGGAAGAGGATATCGACGAACTAAATGAATTATTATGATGGACGAAGAAGTATATGGCAAACTGTATGCCGCAGTGGGGCTTGTCTTCATTGTAGGTATGTGCGTAGGCGTCTTCATAGGTGTGCTAATGTAATGGAAACTACGAACGTGTTCAGTCGTAATCTTCGTGAATTCAAACGCCCCGGGATACGTAATATCGTGAACAAAGGCGGGACGCGTTCGTCTAAAACGTGGTCTATACTGCAGTTGCTATACCTTATCGCGGTGAAGTCGCCAAGAAGACGTGTAATATCCATTGTGTCGGAGACCATGCCGCATCTAAAAAGAGGGTGTATACGTGACTTTAGGACTTTTTTAGAAGATGACGGGCTGTGGGATGATAATAAATGGAACGCGACGGACTTTATATACTGCGTAAATAAAAGCGTTATCGAATTTTTTAGCGTGGATATGCCGAATAAGGTAACGGGCCCGGCACGCGATATACTGTTCATAAACGAGTGTATACACATCCAGTATGACGTGTACCGCGAATTAACATCCCGTACCCGCGAATGGGTTTTCCTCGACTATAACCCCCTGCATGACTTTTGGGTAGATACAAAGGTTTTGAATCGCCCAGATACGGTACTTATACACAGTACTTACAAAGACAATGACATGCTGACGGAGGCACAGGTTTCTGAGATCGAATACCAGGGAAGTATAGACGAGAACTATTACCGTGTTATGGTACTCGGTGAGACGGGTATATACGAGGGGGCGATCATAAGAAACTGGGATATCGTAGAAGGGCTGCCTCCTCGTGAAACGTGGAAAAAATATTGGATCGGAGTAGACTTCGGATGGTCCGCGCCTACGGCAATAATGTTGGTAGTTCTGGGCGAAGGCGGTGAGGTATGGGTAGACGAATTGGCGTATGCTACTAATCTGGATAACCCTGATATAGCGCGAGTGATTACTTCTGCGGGGTTTTCCCGCGTTGAAACGATTTGCGATAAGGCCGAACCAAAGAGTATTAAGGAGCTGAAAAATGCGGGTATTAACGCGGTACCGTCCGATAATAAGGATATAGAACTGGGAATTAAAGTGATGAACCGTTATAAAAAGCATTATACGAAAAGGTCCGTTAATAGCATAGACGAGAACCGGAAATATTGTTACACGAAAGACCCGGACGGAAACTATACCGGAAAACCAATAGATAAATTCAATCATGCGAAAGATGCTGAACGGTATGTGTTCCTAAACCGGCTCAGCAACATTTCAACCGGCTTTGACGTGACAGTCGGAACGACAAGGCGTAAATAATAAAAACTATGATAAGTAAGAACTTTAAGTATGCTGAGTTTTCAGCGAGTGCCACAGCTTCGGCACGCGGCATAAATAATGAGATACCGGAAAATGTAAAGCCTGCTGTACGGGCATTGGTGTTAAACTTGTTACAACCGTTGTGCGATCATACCGGATGGTCTGACCTAATAACGAGCGGATACAGGAGTAAAGAACTTAACCGTGTAGTAGGAGGGGTAGATACCTCACAACATTGTAGGGGCGAGGCCGCAGACAATAAGTTTTATCGAAAGGTAAACGGGGTGACACGATATATCGTTCCCATTGAGGTGATACGTACTTTGTTGGCGTCTGGGTTGGACTTCGACCAGGCGATAGTATATCCGTCGTTCGTGCACCTCTCATATACCGTCGTGCGTCCTAACCGTCGCCAAGTTTTGTACAATAAAACATATAAAGGGGAAAGACTATGAAAAGAGTTATTTTGATATTCCTTATTCTATTATCTCTGTGCGGGTGTTCCCGAAAATATATTCCTGTAGAGACGAAAGTAACCATAAAAGAGACGGTACGGGATACTGTTGTTATCGTCAAAACAGAAAAAGAGTATGTGCGAGAGAATACGCAGGATACCATAAGTACAGTAGAAACAAAGTACGCAAAGTCTACGGCCGTATGGCATGGCAATAGTGGGATACTCGAGCATACAATAGAAAATAAAGAGAACGGTATACCCGTACGTATCCAGTACATAGATCACGAGGTAGAAGTAAAAGTACCTGCTCCCTATCCTGTAGAAGTGGAAGTACCTGTAGATAGGCCTGTGCGTATGCCGTTAAGGTGGTACGAACGTATCTTACAGTATTTAGGTATAGCCACCCTGGGCGGTGGCGTATTGTGGGCCGGGGCCCGTTTTAAAGGTAGATAGTTAAAAAGTATAAATAGTATATGAATATATACCGTTTTGTTTGGATGGTATATATTTATATACTATTTTTGTAGGGTAAACAAAGCGATATTTGACATGAAGTACAACGAGTTTCACAGACTGATAAAGCAGAAAGGCTGGTTATCAGTCAGGCAAACGGGTAGCCACGTTATTTACGAGAAAGACGGAATACGTTACCCCGTTCCTAATCACGGCTCAAAGGAGATACCGGAGCCGCTTAGGTTGAAAATTGCAAAGGAAATGGGGCTTTAAGCCCCTACCTTTCATTTCGTTTTTTTTCGCGTCGGTATCGCTTGTTTATTTTTACTAACTAATATTTTACTAAAATGGATACTTTAAAAGTTATTGTTTCGGGCGGCAAAGACCATTACGGGGCATGGGCCAAAGATGTGGAAGGTATTTACGGAGTCGGGGATACGTTAGACGAGGTAAAGGATGACGTAAAAAAGGCGATAGCTTTATATTTAGAATATAATGAGAACGCCCCTGACGTGTTAAAGAATAACCCTGAAATAGAATTAATTTTTGATGTGACAGGCTTGGTTAAGTATTACAGCCAGTTTATAACGCTTCCCGCTATGGAAAGTTTAACGGGGGTAAATCAAAAACAACTTTGGCAGTATGCAAACGGGTATAAAAGTCCGCGGAAAGAAACAGCGGATAAAATAGAAAAAGGGTTAAAACGTTTTGCGCGTCGTTTGGAGTATGAAGAAATAGCGGTATAAGTCGGGCAAATGTCGCTTTGATTACAACCTTTAGATTTTTTGTTCGGCGGCCTCCCGTATTATATGGGGGGCTTTTTTAGTATGAACTGGGCGGCTCTCTTTTGTCGCATCCGCGTACCTCACACTTTTGTAACTCACGTAAATCTACTTCAAATTTTAGCCGATTAATCTCTTTTATATGCTCCAACTCTCTTGCTTGTACTTCGCGTAACTCCTTATATATCGCGTCTACTTTAGCGTCGCGTTGTGCTAACCTTTGTTCGTAGCGGTCTATCTGTTTTTCGTGTACTGCCAGTTCGGCGTCTCTCGCGCTTGCATTTTCCTTCCGTGCGTAGGCCCTGCCGTTTACCAACCATTTTACAAATTCCAATCCGCCTAACGCCCCTATTATCGTTGCAATAGCCGACCAATCCATATTATCTACGACGTTTAGGGATGAATATACCAGCGTCGAAAGGACTGACTACCGACCCTTCTCCGCCGTTCCATAATGGGCCACAGTCGCAGCCCTTTCCAGGTTTCCATAGCGGGTAAGACTCCTTACAGCTACAGAGGTATTCTATCAAATCCCGCCCTAATTCTTCCGCGTCGTCTTTGATCCATCTTCGAAGCTGTGCAATATCATTTATCGTTACCGCGTCGCTGTTTTCTGAATTACGCAAAGTAATACCCTTGTTTACGATACTGGCCCAGTGAAACGGTAAGCCCTGATATACGGCATAGAACGACAATGCGGGAGCGATCTTAAGTATTAATGCCTGGTTTTCCGGGGTGATCTCTTCACCTGTTGCGTCTTTCTGACTCGCGGCTTTTATTTGGTCTTTCAGTTCATCGGTGAGAGACTTACCTAAAATACGCTCTATGTACATCTTTTGCGCGATGTTGATATATGGTACGAATTTTGTTATAATCGTATCCTCTTTTATCGGACCGTTCTCTCTGAACAGTTCCTCATTTATTAGTACTATTTCCATATCTTTTTTTATTAAGCGGCGTTTCGGAACAACAAGCGTTTCAATAGCCTTATTAAGGCATTATCTTTTTTAGAAAGGGTGGCTGCTTTTTCTTCTTCCACGATTTCAGCTTTTTCGAGGGTAGGTTCTGTCTCCTGTATTTTCGGAAGTACATCCAGATCGTCGATAAACAACGGGGCAGTACCGTTTATTGACGTGAAAATGTTTAGCTTATCCAATATTTTACGCCGCATCTTTTCAATTACGGTGTAGTTATAGAGTACATACGCGTCAATGATTTCGGCGGCGTTTCCGCTGAGATTCCCGGAACCGGATACGCCCGCTAATGTAGGGCTGCTTAACCGATGTGCACTTATGATCTTTTGAAATACGATACCTTCCACGTTATTGTATATATCCGCGTTCGCGCTTGCATTAAATGGGGTTATTACTGGTTTGATCTCGTCGTTTTCGCCCCACATAATGACGATGGAGGAGGCGCCTTTTGCACCTGCGAACGCTTCTTCCATCTGCTTTTGAAACTCTGCTTTTTTCTCCTCTGACGGATTACTCGGCATGCTGATGACTACGGATGGCGTAAACCCGTTATCTATGCTGTTATTATAGAATTGGCCCAGCGTACCGTCAGCCTTAATGTATTCTATAGCCGGGTAATATCCGGGTATGCAGTAGAAGTTAAGCCCCGGGGTGTAATCCCAGTGGTAGAAGATATAGGCGATTCCTCTTTTGGCTTTATCTATGCTTCCGGGCCATACCGGAAGTTCTAACGGCTTGTTTTTTCCACTTGTCTTCGTCCAGTCTTTCGATATTCGGAATGTTACGGGTTTTCCTGTTTCGGTTATCTCTCCGATACGTACCTGGCTAAAGTCTTGATGGAACAGTGATACGGTTGTACTTTTTTTGTTTACTATTATTTGCAGGTAAAAACCTCCGAATGTTTTATAGTCCTTTGCTACTTTTTCTATCACATCGTCCCAGGTTTCACCCGGGTTAGGAACGCCTACGTATTTGTCTGCGTTGGCTTCCGTATCCCTTACCCCCTTGCCGCAAATATATGTTACTGTACTTTCTATTATCGAAGCGTTTACAGGACTTTTACTATTGTAATTTATTACTTCTTGCGGGAATAGGTTTTTACTTCCGAATGATACCCACCGGTTAGACTTGTTAAGCGATAGTGTAGGATACGCTGGGCTTTCGTCTGCCGCGCTGAGATTTATTACCGTACATTTTAATGTTTCTTTTTCCATCGATAGTCTTTTTTCCTAAAGACAATTCGGGGGCTTTTTGTCTTTAGTGTATGGTTACGATAAAATATAATGGGGTTACGGTATCTGTCCCTGAAAATTGGGATGATATCACGTTGGGATTGTACGAGACATTCAGTACAGATATCCCAGAAACGACGCGGGAACGTGTTGCATGGGTTGCACGTATCTGTATGGTTGACGCTGAATTATTATTAAGCTGGCCCGCGGAAATATTTAATACGATAGTGGACTGTATGGGTTTTCTTTTTACGGATAATCCTGCCGCGCCCGATCCTACATTAGAAATAGACGGAGTTACTTATGTCGTGCCTGTAGAGGATAAATTAAGTTTAGGTGCGTGGATAGATGCGGAAGAGGTACAAAAGAAAGGGGAGAACGTGATCTCTAACATACTGGCTATAGTATGCCGTCCTGTAGGAGAAGAGTATAACTACGAGAATAACGAAAAGCGGGCGGCTATGTTTGCCGCACTCCCTGTAAGTAAGGTTTTAGGCGTGCTGGCTTTTTTTTTACACTACAGCAACGTGTTACATCGACGTACTCAGTCCTATACAAACCTGGTAGAGTTAGTAGACCGGTTGCCGCGGAATATACTTCTTTCGCGCGTTCGTGGGGGTGGTATAAAATTATCGCTGATCTGGCCGGCGATCAAATATTACGCTTTGACGATATCACTTCGCTACCACTTACGACGGCGTTCAACTTCCTTTTATACAAAGGGGATAAGGAAAGAGCGGAAGAAGCGCAAAGAAAATTAGACAGGTTCATTTCAAAAAATTCTAAGAATGCAGATAGTTAATTTCTTTTATGAGTTAGCCCGGCAGCATAAACAGATTAAAGGGTTTATGTATGGAAAGAACTACGAGAAAGGCGCGGCAAACGAGGCACACCCGTTAATGTGGCTTGACGATCCCGTATACGGTCAGTCGGTAAATCAGACCCTCCGTTATACCGTCAATGTGGATATACTCGGTATTCCGAATACGGATAAGGAAGTAGTAGACGTACAAACGGGGGCGTTCAACGTGGGGCTGTCAATCGCGGAAAAGATCAAGCAGACCCGAGGACAAACCGGGTACAGTATAGACGATTTTAGCTTTTTATCTCTGCGGGATTACTATGATAATAACGCTGCCGGTTTTCGCTTCACTTACACGATCGTGCAGGCAAACCCGGTTGACAGATGTGCTGATGATTTCGACCCGGACAAAGTTTTTCCAGAGAGAGAGGCGTTACCCTGTTTTGAAGTGGATAACCCAGACGGGTGCGCCATATTTAACGATAAGACGGGGCTTCCCAATTTTAAAATAAAGGTATGAGCAGGGAGGGGGTACAGCTGGCGATTAATAAGATAGCCGACGATTTGTTAGCCCTGGCAGCGGCTATCTTAGAAGATGATACGATAAGTACTAACGATAAAGTGGGTAGAAACACATTACGTGATAGCGCGTTGAAAGGCGATCTGGAAACAACGGTAAATGCGGTAGCCGGTAACGATCCTGTAATAAAGGCGCTGTTTAATCACTACGTCATATATCTGGAATGGACGCGGCCCCCGAAGTATAAAAAGAAGCCTCCTATAAGCGTTCTTAAAAACTGGGCGGCTAAAAACGGTATACCGACCGACGTTGATACCTTGTACCGGATATCGTACGCAATATGGCGGGACGGACATAAGGGGCGCCCTATCTTCGCTACGATCGACAAGGAGTTAGACGGTTTGTTTATGGGAGACTGGGCAGACAAACTGTTTAACTCAATAGTGGATGATTTAGATAACTTCTTTAATGATAATTAAATATATGGGATACGTTTCTAAAGACATAGCGGTAATAACCGAACCCAAAAAAATATCACTTACCGGCTCGCCTAATTTTGTGATATTTGAAAGTAAGCCAGTCACAAAACGTTATTTGTGGATAGAGATAGGGGTAAAGGTCATCCCTTCGATGGACCTGTCTTCGGTATCCGTATTACAAATATCTGACTCTTACGGTAACACACGTATTTTTAAAGGTACTACTACTGCGGAAGAAGTGGGTGGATACGTCTTTTTTGTTTCGGACGATACTTCTGATACGGCAGAGAATCTAAGGCAGGCTATGATGTCCGATGATTGGCTTAAAACGAATTTTGAAATAGTTATTCCTTTCGTGTCTTCTGTTGACGGTGTTACTAATGGGAGCCGCATAACCATACGGAGTAAGGACGCCGGAAAAGAGTATAATATGACAATATCTGGAAACAGTACAGGTTATACTATCGACCGTATGATCCCGGATTCATACAGTAACGATAGTATCAGTGGAGATAATGCTACAGCTGAGATCGAGTTAGATATATACGATAGTCCTTCCGATTTATTCGGGGTGGAAACGCCTCCGACCAATGCAACGTCGATGGGGGAGTACATAACAAGTTTGAGTAAAACCTATTCGGGTACCCCTTTATGGTTTGAACTAAATTCCCTCTTTTCTCAATACGCCGAACGTTCTACCTTTCCGGAGTCTCCCGGCTGGTTTGGTACGCGAACCCATCATAAATACCGTTTCTTGGCAAAAGTAAAGGGAAACAATTCTTTTTATTTCTACTGCTCGAGCGTCTTGTATGTGATTAACGGTTACGGTCCAGTCTTTGAGGAATTAGACCTTACTCCATATGTGTACAACGGGGACGTCGTTAAGCTGTTAACTAATAAGCCATTGACGAAATATGTTAGAGGGCAAAGGGAGTTTTTAAACTTTGTGTGCTACTCTAAATTCATTGGTATACGGTTTCGTATTGCATATCAGGTATACAGTACCGGCCATTTATACCTCGGTACCGTATACGGTCAGGAAAGTATAGATAATACGTTGGTTCGGACATGTCGGTTAGACATAGATGCTGCTTTGGACCGGTATCCTAATGCGGGGATTGTAAAGGTAGCACTCGCAAAAGGAGACTCCCTAATTTCCGATTTTTTGGAATACGAGATTATACCGGAGTGCTTACACAGGCTCACCCAATTTTCTTTCATCAATCGTTTAGGGGGATGGGATAACGTGAATTTTGATGCGCCCGTTCAGGATGAGCTTCGAAATGAGGTAGAAACCTACGATAAGACCTTAACGCCATACATGAAAAAAGGAGACAGTTTAGAAACTGTATATAACGCTAACTTAGCGAATACCTTTACAGTAGAGGGGGCACCGATTAGTGATGAGGTGGCGAAGTGGCTTAAAGAGATGGCCGCGTCTACGGTCGTCGTTGACAATGACGGTAACTATATCATTGTGGAAGAATTCACACTATCGAAAACCGCCGATAATTTTAATATGCAAAGACCAACTATTAAATACCATTTGACCGAATGATAGTAATAGAATTATATATAAATGGAAAACTCTGTGATTTGCCGGGTACTTTTAATATCCGTATAAATCGTCAGTTTATAAATCCGCAGCAGCTCACTTTGAAAGACGCCCAATACAGTTATAGTATTACTTTACCCCCCACTTTCAATAATAATTCGATACTCGGTTTCATTGGAGTAGAGGAGGTCGTTAATAAATTTAATAGGCGGTATAACGCTGAGTTATCGGTTAATGGGGCACGTATTTTCAAAGGGTATTTCAGACTTTCAGAAATAGGGGCTACCGGGTACAAAGGAAACTTATATACACCTAATTCTAAAACTTCAAAAGATATATTCCCCTCTGAAAAATGGGAGGATATGACGGGCTATTATATAGATTTCGGGCTTTTCAGCGAGTCGGTAACCGCAGCGAATACTAAAGCGTTAGAAGGGGCACAGCCTGCTATATTCCCTTATGTATTATACGGTTTACTTCCGAAAGTCGATCGTGACGGATACGGAGAGCGCGACGAATGGGACAGTCGGGTATCATTGTCCTGGGATGATGTGCCCCCCTCGTTAAATGTTTCACTCCTTTTAAAAAAGGTCTTTGAAATAAAGGGGATGCTATTGACCGGGGATTATCAAACGGACAAGTATTTAAACGATATATATGTAAGCTATAAGAATGACCCGACTTATGAATTACCGTGGAATTACCGTAACAGCTCAATTATTGTAGCCGGAAAATGGTTTAGTGTCGATACGACAGGCGGAGAGTATCGCAATTTTGAAAAGAATCTATTGTACACTGATAACAAAGAGTCGGTCTCTGCGATGGTAACGGGGGGAACGAATAACGAGATAACTCAGGTAATAGATAACGTTGGTGTCGTTGACGATGGGGCGATAACTGTCCCCGTGTCCGGGTACTATAAAGTGCGATTGTCGTATGACTTACAACTTCATACGGGAGGGCAAATGCTGGGACAAGTAGACACGGATACGGGTGTATGCCATGTAACTGTCGGGTCACTTCAAAGACGTGTCTTTGAATTGCGATTGATGCGGGGTATTAATAGTCTTAACGATTTGTCTGACTTGGCCTTAGATAGCACCTTATATCGGAACAATCTTCCACAAGAACCTAATTCACCGAAAAGGTATTACCCTGTTAACGGAACGTCTCTAATTGTTGATGAGATGCAGGATCAACAGTTAGTTTTCGGCGTGACTACCGGAAGCGGGGAACATGATAGCGTATATCGTAATCCTACTTATAGTGGTATACAAAGCGCGGTACTTTTGAAAAGTCCTTTCTTAAGTTGGTCAGAGGATGGAATACTGGAAGCCGATAAACGGGCATTCTCCCTTTTCCCTAACGAGGGGTATTACCTGGTGGAAAACGGAATAACAGAAAGCTCGGATAAGTTTAAGATAGAGGTTGTCAATGGGCCAGGAAATTTTTCCCCATCTTTATCTGATACTGACGCGTCGGGAACTGTGGAGGTTATCGCCTGGCTGGATAAGGGAGAAAGGCTGTCTCTTATATCTGTAGTTGAATGCCATGATACGATAATCGGAAGTGAGTCAGTTCCTGCGGTATCATCTCACCGATACAATTATAGGATAGAGCTGATCCCGTATCGTTCCGATAGAGGGTGGATACCGGCCTCTAATCTGGAAAACGGGACGTTACCGATATTAAATTGGGAGGACGCCCCGACTTTTGAAAGTGATCGCATTGACTTGTTTAAGTTCATGCCGCAAAATGAGAAGGTATCGGACTTCATAGATAATCTGTGTACGACATTTAATCTCCGCATAGTGGACGCCGGAGATAATACTTTCTTTTTGGAGAAGGGTGTCCCTAAGATTTGGAACCAGTATGTAGATTTGGATGGAATAGGGGCGGTGGCAAAGAGAAGTAATTCGGCATTGAATCTACCATCTCAATTTATCCTATCGTTTACAGTAAACGAAGACGAAGAGGGGTATTACGTTAATGGAAATACGGGCGTTTCCGGCTCTATTACTACTGGCGCGATCGAGGGAAACCCTACAGAACAAAAGAGCCCGTTTTCATATAACTGGTTTAAGAGAATTAAAAAAGATAAGGCCTTTCTCGATTTACCCGTGATATCTAAACATGAGGTTTGGACGGAAGACAGGGCGTATAAAGACGCAATGGAAGAAAAATATACCGATTTGGCACAAAGATTCTGGTTTTATGGTGGTATATTTAGTGCAGATATAAACGGAAAAAGCGTATTTCTTGCTAAAGTAACTAATACTAAAGGGTTAATATTAAGTTATGAGAACAAGAAATTTACTATTCTGGATTTATATTTTGCCACCCTTGTAAACGCGGATTCTCACTATACTGAGATAGAATGTTACTTAAGTCCTGTTCACTACGAAATGCTGAAAAATTATAAAAAGGCGCTATTTAATCACGACATATATTATGTAGCGGAGCTATCAGGATATGACCCGACGGGACGTAATAAAACAAAGGTCAAATTGATAAAAAAAATTTAGATATGGCTGGAAAGAAAGAATATACTCTAATCATTAATGGGGTAGAAAAAAATATTAAGGATGTAACCACGTTAAATGACCTGTTAAAGAATCTGGATACGACTGTAAAGGGTGTGTCGGGAAGTGCGGGGGCCGCCCTGTCAGTCAGTAAAGGGCGTGCGAAAGCCCTGACGGAAGAGGAAAAGGCGGCTAAGAAGTTAGCAGATACCGAGCGTAAAATACAGGCCGTACGAGACGGGGCAACCGATGCGCAGATAAGGGCTAACCAGGAGTTGAGAGAAGCTACTCGGGAACAATCGCGGAAAATACAGGCCGACCAACTGGCGGAAGATAGTATAAAGCGGATGGGGATGCAGCTAACCGATCTACGTAACGAATATGAGAGCCTGAGTAAAGCGCAAAGGGACGATGTGACCGTAGGCGGGGAATTACTACAGCGTATACAGGAGTTAGACGCAGAATATAAATCCCTGAGAGAAAGTACGGGAAACTTTCGCGACAGTGTAGGAAACTATGAAAAGGCGTTAAACGGGTTGGGCAAACTGTCTGATGGCGTAGATGGCATTACAAAGTCTACTATGGGATTGGCTCAAACCCTTTTATTATCCAATACGTTGATGGGGCTATTCGGTAAAGAAAATGAAGAAAGCGCGGAACAGGCTGAAAGGCTTAATAAAATACTTGCTCTTCTTTCCATCGCCGAACAGGTTAACACGAACCTTATACGGGAGAGTATCGTGCAAAATAAACTTGCGGCTGTTACGGATTCTATACGGGCCGCTCAGTTAAAGGCAAAAACGGCCGCCGAGGTTGCAAGTACAAAAGGTACGATCGCTGCGACGGTAGCGCAGAAGGCCTTTAATTTGGTTGCTTCCGCTAATCCTTATGTGCTTTTGGCGTTGGCCTTAGTCGCTGTAGGTTCCGCATTGCTTGTTTTTGCTAAAAATACAAATAATGCTGCGAAAGAACAGGAACGGTTAAACGCGCTTCAAAGGGAATATATGGATGCAGTAGGTAAAGAGGCAGGTGTGATAAAGGATGCCTCAGAGCGTAGAATAGAACGCATTCAGCAGGAAATACGTATAATGGAGGCACAGGGGGCGACACTGACGGAGATATGGAAAAAAGAGAAAGAGATATTCGAAGAACGTCAACGCGCTTTAGATGGGCAGAAAAAAACCGCAGAAAACAGTTACAATAATCTGGAAAAAAATAAAAAGCAGTTACGGGAGTATTCTGACATTCTCACTATACTAACTAAAAAACAGGCGGAATGGAATTCTAATACAGATCTGGAAGTTACGATACCCATAGATGGTAAAAAAATGCGGCTTGAAGTGGATAAAGCTATAAAGATGGTTAAGGATCGGATAGAGACGCTCGAAAGTGAGTTAGTCGTACCATTACAAATAGAAGCGGATCAGGAGGCACTGAACGCTGATATTTTGGTTGCCCGTAAAGAATTTGCCGATAAAATTAAGGAAATCGCAAAAAACGCATCCGAAAAAGAACTCGACGAACTAAGAGCGGCCGAAGACGCTCGGCTGGATTTAATGCAAAACAGTGTTAAGAAAATAGAGGTTACATACGACCGTCAAATCGAAGACTTGCGTAAACGTCTCAGCACAGAGACAGACCTTACTAAAAAAGCTCGCGAAGCGATTAACGACCAGATCGTCAGTTTGGAAAAGCAGAAGAATAAGGAATTACAGGATTTGCAAGACGAACAAACGGCAAAGACGTTAGAATTAGAAAGGCAGGTAGAGGATAGCCGGATAGCTTTGATACAGGATGAAACAGAACGTCGCCGAACCGAAATTAACTTGCAATACGATCGTGAAGTTGAGGACCTGAAAAAGCGTTTGGAAAAGGAAAAGGATTTAACGGAAGAACAACAGAAAGCAATAAATGAGCTTATTCTCAATGCGCAGGACGCACGCGCGAATGAACTGTTAAAGCTGACTTCCGATGAACTCGCGGTACGTGCCGATCTCGAATTGTCTGCTATAGACGATATGTACGCACAGATAGAGAAAAAACAAAAGATTGTACGAGATAAGGACGATACAGGACTTATCGACGTGGACGCCACTAAGAACAATCTAAGAGAGATAAATTCGTCGTTAGATGAGTACATAAAACATCTCACAGCTTACCAGGCGTCTTTAACTGACTCACATAAAATCGCATTGACCGGCCTACAAAAAGGGTCTGTCGAATATGAGAGGGAGGTTCAGAGTTATGCCCGTGCAATGGAAAACGTATCTGACCGTATCAAGACTGCGCTCAAATCCCAATCGGACAACACTAAGCAGGCTACGGAAGTACAAGCCGATTATTACAAAGAACTGTTAGAAAAGATAGGGAAGTATGCAGAGGAGGTTTCTCAGGCAGTTAGCGCAGTTACCGACACTCTAAACGCTAATTTGCAACTACAGTTAGACGGACTTAATGAACAACTGGATATCATAAATGAAAAATACGAGCAAGCGCAAGAACAACGGGAAAAAGCCGCGCAAAAAGTGGAAGAATTAGAAGAACGCTTAAGAAATGCCACCGGGAGTACGGCCGCGGCATTGCGTGAACAACTTAACGACGAGGTACGTGCACGGGAAAAGGCGGCGAGGGAAGAAGAAAAGTTAGCAAAGGAGAAAGAAAAACGAGAAGCGGAAATTGCCGAGAAGGAGAAGAAGATGCGACGTAACGATCTTATTTCCAACATAGCGCGGGGGATCGCGGATACCGCTTCGGCCGTTATAGGCGCATTGGGTAATAAACCGTGGGGGATATGGAATATAGCCCTCGCCAGTCTTGTTGGTACTATGGGAGCTGCACAGGTAGGTATTATGTCGGAACAACTATCCAAACTGGAAAAAGGGGGTGAGATCAACGGGCCCAGCCATGCAAACGGTGGTGTTCCTATATTGATAAGCGGTGTTCCTACCTATGAGGCCCAGGGGGGCGAGTTTATGATAAACGATAAAAGTTATCGCGCCAATAAGTCATTGGTAAATTTCATAAATGACAATCCTCGCCCTTTGTTGTTCTCCGATCTCATAGGAGTGTTACCGGGTAATACAGTTCCGTCGGTGGTTTCTGATGCGCCCCTGTCACAAGAATACCGAATAATAGACGCGATCGAAAATATGGAGATAAAACCGGTTGTGTCTGTAACCGATATAATTGATGCGACGGACGAGGTAGTAACCGTTCGTGATTTAGCAGGGTTTTAAGACGAATTTATCGCAAATTGTCTTTATTGCATGAAATCTAAGATACCAGTATACGAGTGTAAAATAATGGGTACGGACAATACAGGGATATTCGCCATATCGTTTGTCGACATACCCGCCAATGAGTGCAATTTTGTAGCTCTTCACAAGCAACGCCCCGTAAAACTCGCTTTAGACCGGCAAAAGCAGATTTTAACGGGCGTTGTCCTCATACCCGATCAGTTAATATACCGATACGATGATGCGTTAGGGGAGTATTATATAAAATTCACTGCGCAGGATATCGAAAAGATAGCCCAAAAAATGATGAAAACCGGTTTAGCTTTAAGTACTACTACTCACCAGCATGAAAAACCGCTAAAGGGCAATTATCTAACGGAGATATGGCTTGTTTCCGACTCAAAAAGAGACAAAGCGGCGGCATTGGGATTGGGTGAACTCCCGCCGGGTACGCTCGTAGCTTCTTATAAGATCGAAGACTCTGTATATTGGCGTACAGAGGTCTTATCTGGTAACGTTAAAGGCTTCTCATTAGAGGGAATATTTAATTTTAATAGTGTAAAAATGAAAAAAGAGACAAAAACGGCCGCCCAGCTTGCAAAAGAGCAGGCCGCGGCAAAGAAAAAGCCGAAGGGTAAGTTAGCTGCCGCGCTCGCGGCTATGTTTGGCGTACTAATGGAAGGTGAAACCGAAGCTGCCGCCGAAGATTTAGTAGACGAAGCCGCCAAAGATGAGGTAGACGCGGGCGATCCTTACCTTATTTTCGACCTGGCGGACGGGGGCGAAGTGTGGGTAGACGCTGATGGTTTCGCGACACTCGATGGTGAGCAAATGCCAGCGGGGGAACATGCATTATCGGACGGTAATTTTCTCGTCATCGATGATAGCGGTATGATGGTAGTTACACAACCGGAAGCCGACGGAGTAGAACCCGAAGCTGCTGCGGCCGAACTGGCTAAAAAAACTAAGATGGCTAAAGCTCGAGCAAAACAATACCTATCAAAAATCGGGGGGAAAGAAGCGCAAATCGCACGCCTTAAGGCGCAAATCGCAGAATTGGAAAAACAGCCGAGTACAACGCCTGCGGAGGCCCTCGTAGATGGTGGTGGTAAAAAGCCCGAAGAGATGACGTACACCGAGAAGATGGCCGCCGTTATCCGTAGCCGGAATGAGAGAAGGAAAAAGAAATAATAACCGAAAAAAAGTGTATTTAAATGGCAAACATGTATAATATTAACGGCCTTAGTTACAACGCACAGGAGAATCCCGAATGGTTCACCCGTGCAATGTTCGGTGGCCGCCTGGTACAGGGCGGATATATTCGCGTGCTGACCGGCATTAAAGGGGATGAGCTTCTGAGTATGATCGATCTCGATAATAAAATTTTGCAGATCGACGGTAAAGACTGCGCCTGGACCCCTAATCAGATTATTAAACTGTCTGACAAGAAGGCTAAAGTAAAGACCTATAAAATCAATCTCGAGCAGTGCATCGACGAATTGGAAAATAAGCGTACTCTTTACATGCTATCCCCGGGGGCAAAGAATGAAAGCCTGCCGCCAGAACTGGAAGAGGCTACCTTACAACTTATCGCGATCGGTCTTAGCAACGAAATCGAGGAAATGATAATCGGAGGGGATGAAAGTGTAGACCCGAACCAGTTTAACGGTATGGAGAAAACGCTTTTGGATTCTACTCAGGCAGCTAAACTGGTCGGCGCTGTTATCACGAAAGCGAATGTGTTGCAAACTTTTGAAGACGTATATAACGCCGTATCGGAAGACGTGTTACAAAGTGAAGACGCTGGTACCCTCTATATTTTCGGATCGTATAGCACCCGACGTATCTTACGTGCTGCGCTCGCTGACAAAAATAATCAAGTGTTGGCGGAAGCCTGGACGGTGGACGATACCGACAAACGCAATCCGCGTATATACTATTTGGGAGTAGAGTTTGTACCGGTCAAAGGTATCGGGAAGAATACCCTTATCTGTATCGATGGTACTAACGCCTTCCTGTTAACGGACCTTCTTAGCGATCTGGACGAGATCGAAATGGGCCAATTCCCGAAACCTAACGATAGTAAGGTGTGGATTAAGGGGCGTATGCGTTTAGGCTTTGTGATACCGTTTGAGGATGAGGCTGTTATCTGGTCTGACAAGGTTAAGACCGCACAGGAGGCGGGACCCGGTAATAACGACTTGGCGATAACTCCTAACTCGCTTGTGTTCTCAGCGGCGGGAGAGGCAAAGACATTCACGGTAGTAACTAAAAAAGGTGTGACTCCCGAAGTTAATACCGCAGTAGATGGCTTTACCGTAAAAGCTGGTGAAACATCAGAAGCCAACGGCGTTAACGTAACTACCGTAACTGTGACTGCTGCCGACAATTCAAGTGGAATTAATCCACGCGTAGGGCAAGTGCGTGTAAATCTCCCGGACAGTGATCGGGGCGCGGTAGTAACCCTTAACCAACGTACGGAGGATATAGACACCGTTTTCCCTTAAGGCCCTGGGTACTTGAAACCGGGCGTTGGAATGAACGGGGCGCTTGGTACGCCTGGGGCATTTGGAAATCCGTAAAAAATAGAAATAAAAAGTATAAAGATGGGAAACTGTAAATTGACAAAAGGGTTGGGCGGAAAGAAATGCGAGTACGTATTATCCGGCGTACGGGAAACTTTCTTAGCCAATTACTATCCCCCGGCAAACGGGGATGCGGCGGTAGACGGTGCGATCGCTTATAAATTCGGTACCGACGGAGATATAGAAGGGATTTTTTTGCCGGAAGGTGAAAGTTTCTTTCCTATAAAGGGGGCGGACAATACAACCTCTTACGCTGACGCCTTGTTAGTCGGTGGGAATGGAGGGAAATACCGTCAACACACACTTAATACCGTAATTGAACAGGATGATGTAGATATTATTAATGAGGGGGACGCGTTGAGTTTAGGACGGTTTATCGCTGTTGTCGTTACCGTTAACGGGTCCATTAAAGTACTCGGGCGTACTGGTGGTCTAAGCGCCCCGGCAGGTGGATTTGATTACGCAAGCGGCGCAGCCGAAGCGGACGCTACCGGATGGACTACGATATTACAGGGTGCATCTACTGAGATCGCCCCCTTTGTAAAAGATCGGAGCGTCATTACCCCGATTTATAAGGAGACTATTACGGAATAAGTAACTTGTGACAATTAAAAAAAGGGCGGTAGATGATATCGCCCTTTTTTGTCTTTATGATATGAAATGTAGAATACATAATATGAAACCGCCGTGCAGCTACAGCCCGGACGGAATTACCGATGTTCGTGTACTGGACTTCGAAGACTTTAGAGGTTTCAGATTTGAAGGAGACGGACTTTACTCCAATTGCCTTGTATCCGATATTCTAAGGGCAGGGGATTTTGTAGAGGTGGCGTCTTCTTTGGAAAACACAAAATACAATTCAACTTTAGAAAATAGTATCTATACTCATACTGTCGAGACATTTATTTCGGATATATCCGCTGATTTATTATCCGATCTTCATTTATCTACGAAAAGGAGGTATATCGTTCAATTCCGCGGTACGAGCGGACGTTATTTCGTATTTGGTAAAGAGGCTGGTGCGGGTGTTACATACGCCTGCCAAACCTCCGACGGATTCGGGGCCTTAGTAACCTTTAGCGCTTTGTCTTGCTATCCTCTTTTTGAGACTTCTTTTAAAACGGGAAATTATATACGTATCGTACCTACGCGAATGATTATAGAAAAGCCCGTTGATAATTTATCTTTTATATTGGAAAGTTCAAACCCCTGGAAACTGATAAGTGGCGTTCCACAGTTTGTAACACTGGATCAGACAGAGGGAAACGCCGGCGATTTTCTAATAACGGCTACCGGTATAAAATTAGGTGGGGAATATATTACTTTCCAAAATGAGGTTACCATGCAAACCGCGACTGTATATATAGCAAATATTGACGGAAGACCGTGGATATTGGAGGACGGGACGTGGAACGAATTGGGATTCTGGTACAATACTGGTTTATGGAATTATAAAAAATAAAAATAATATGGATGCACTAAAAAAAATTACTGAAGGAATGACCGGACAGGAGTCTGCGCAAATTATCTATCAAAATGATGTGAACTCTTTAACGGACTATATCGTGTCATATCTGCACCCGACGGAGGGCGAGAACGGTACTAATGTATATACTTTGAATACGGCTGTGGCTAAGATACCGCAAGACATAAGAAAAGAGGGAATGACGTGTACATTCTTATCAGAAGAAGGTTGGCGCTCATATAAATATATCGGGGCTACTATCGATGACGAGGACTGGAATGTAATAGATAATTGGGTAGCGGTTGTTACAGAAAAAGAGCTATTCAATATAAATGAAGAGGTAGATAATCTACAAAGGGACATGGATAATGCGTTTACACAGAACGGCTTTATCTGGACGTTTGCAGGTACTAAGGTAGAGATCGTTTTCAAAGACAATGGAAACACCTCTATTGCATTCCCTGAGCAAACAGTCATATCATACGGTAATACCTCTGTTATCTGCGATATGGGTATAAGTATGATAGAAGTTCCCGCAGCTACTAAGAATCTGTATCTTGTGTTCAATATTAGCAAAGGGAAAGTGGAGGTTGTCACGGCGCAGAACCAGATGAACGGAACCGTATTACTCGGATGGATCAGTAACGAAGTTAAGACCGCATTCCTTAAGTGTAGCGATTACACCGTTAACGGTAAATCTATGAATCCGGCTAATTATCTTCTTGCGTCTGACATCGTAGATGGATTAATATCTACTTCTGTGGATAAACCTTTGTCCGCGAATATGGGTAGGATTCTATCTACTCAAAACGGCATGATGCAGTTGATAGCGGGTAATAAAGTCGTTAACGTAGATTTTAGTGATACTGATACATCTGTTACTATATCTCTACCTTCCGGCCTCTTTTTATCATACGGGAATACAAGAATCGCAGATTCAGCCACCACTAACGGTCAGGTAATAACTGATCTAATGACAAGTGGTAAACTAAAGTATCTGGTCTATGATTTAAGCGAAAGCCAGTATAAATTGGTTGATTCTATCAATCAAATGACTAATTCAGTATTGGTAGGGTGGATTAACCAATATCTTAAGGAGGCTATACTGAAGTGTAACCGATACCGTGTTAATGGCGTTTCCTGCTCTATTGATGACTATATCCCCAAAACCGATATCTCCCATAATTTAGAGACTACTGACGCAAATAAGGTATTAGGAGCGGATCAGGCTATTCAGTTAGCTACTCAAAACGGTATGATGCAAGTTTTGGGCAGAGACAGAACGGTTAGCATAGATTTTAGTGACAGCGATCAATCGGTAACCATATCCTTACCGTCTACATTATTACTATCTTACGGTAATGCGAGAATTATCGACTCTGCTACTTCCAATGGGCAAGTGATAACCGATCCTATGACAGATAACCGGTACAAATACCTGATCTATAATTTAAGTACCTCTCAGTACGAGTTGGTTCTTCAAGCCGCACAAATGAATAACTCTGTATTAGTAGGTTGGATCAACCAGTATACAAAAACGGCGGTTCTTCGCTGTGATAATTATACGGTTAATGGACTTCCTGGAACCACATCCGAAATTGCGAAGTTGACGTATGATAGTATTCCTACTACGGTGATTCAGTTGAAAAAATACGCTGACGGGGGGTATCTTAACATTAACATGACTTCTTTGATTGATACAGATGTAAAAATAACAGGAGGGCGTGTTTCTCTTGATCCTACGGATTTTAGACTAATGTCAATAAGTATAAAAAAGGGAAAACCAACAAATATATATTTCAGGGTAGTAGAACCTTACGCCATTATAGAAGCAAAAGGAGTGTATGCCCTATCTTGCGGTTCTCATTTTTCCAATTCCTATATCTCTCAAAATATAAGAGATTTTGGGAAAGGAATAACTAATATTACTTCCCAATACAACAATAATATATCTGGTAATATCTATGATATACCGAGAGACGTTAATTATCTGATGATTGGAGGAGGTGATGTTGCAAAGAATACTATAAAAGGAGATTATTCTGATTTTCCTCGATTAATGACCTTTTTACAAATAGTATCTACAGAATCTTTAATAAATGGTGATGTTGCAGATCTGCCACGAAAGTTAGAGTACATTTATCTGCATACTGGTATCGGTTCTAAGATTACTGGTAATGTTGCTGATTTACCACGTGGGTTAACCCAAGTACGGTTATATAATTTAGTTTTAGGATTTACGGGAGACATAAAGGATTTGCCGCCCAATCTGACTGAGGTTCTATTATCTGGAAATAATTTTAATGTATCTGGAGACATAAAGAATGCTCCTTCAAATTTACTTACCTTACAGATATCTGGCAATTCTACTATCACAGGAAATATAGCAGATATCCCCCGTACTATTAAAACTATAACATTAAATCCGGACTCTAATATATATGGCAATTTATCGGAAATGCCACCAACTATAGGTTATTTTATTTTATATAGCAGTCAGAATGGCGAGAAAATAACTGGCGATATAGGTGATATTCCTAATAAGAGTGTTGTCAATTTAGCTCTTTTTGGTAATATTGATATTACTTTTGATAAAGAATTTCCTTTATCGAGTGGATTCTATGGTTTTCGATTGACCCCTGATGCTAATTTCCCTATTGATTCATCGACGATTGATAAAATCCTCATTGCTCTTGATGCAAAAGCGGAGGTTATTACGGGAACGAGATTTATAACATTGGCTGGCTCATGTGCTGCACCTACCGAAGCGTCACAAGCGGCGATCACATCGTTGCAACAGAAAGGATTTACGGTACAAACTAATTAAAAAAAATAAAACTATGATAGTATTAACAAAACCTTGTGTTCTTATCTATAACGATGGGACAGTACAAGCGATCATTAAAGAGAATAGCGGCAAGGTATATCCTTCCGCGAATTCCGAATACGCAGAATTCGATACCGAATCGGAAATGAACGATTTTATCTCGAAAAACAAATTGGAGGTTCCTGAATGGGTCTTAAATCCGGAATTACAAATACCGGAAGAAATGATACCGGAACCAGAGGAAGAGGGGACTCCTGATTTAATTCCCGAAGAAACAGACGACCCGGACAGCCTTATACAAGAATTGATATAAAATTGCTATGAAAAAATAAGATTTAATCGTATATTGTTGATTTGTAGAGTTTTATATGGGTCGAAAAAATAGCCAGATGAGCTAACCCCCCAATTAAGTTACGTCAACGATTGCAGGCTTTGTTCCGTTTTCGTGGCGCAAATATAATGCATTATTCTGAAATAATTGCTATGTTTGCGGTAAATAATAATCAAAAAAGAAAATATGCTTATCTATAATACAACCTTTCAAGTGGATGATGAGATTCACAATAATTTTTTGATATGGATCAAAGAATGTTATATCCCTGAAATAGAGAAATATGGAGCGTTGAAGTCACCACGTCTTTGTCGGATACTAAGCCATCGGGATGAGGGTACATCTTATTCTTTACAGTGGGAAGTGGAGAGTAGTGGAGTGTTGCATCGCTGGCACTTGGAGCAAGGGGTGAAACTGAATGAAGAATTATCAAAAACATTTAAAGATAAGGCAATTGGATTTCCTACACTGATGGAGGTAATAGAGTGATACAACCGGTCAAAGAAAAGATAATTCTGGGCATCGATCCTGGTACTACCATTATGGGGTATGGGATTTTGCGGGTAACGGGCACAAAGCCTGAAATGGTTGCTATGGGAGTTATCGACTTGCGTAAATTTGGTGATCACTATTTGAAGCTTAGACATATACACGAACGTGTATTAAGCATTATTGAGAGTTATTTGCCGGATGAACTGGCTATTGAGGCACCTTTCTTTGGGAAAAATGTACAGTCGATGCTGAAGCTTGGACGTGCACAGGGAGTGGCAATGGCAGCAGCATTGAGCAGAGATATTCCGATTACGGAGTATGCTCCGCTGAAAATAAAAATGGCAATTACAGGTAATGGTCAGGCGTCGAAAGAGCAGGTGGCGGATATGTTGCAACGAATGCTCCATTTGGCAAAGGAAGAGATGCCTGTTTTTATGGATGCTACAGACGGATTGGCAGCAGCTTATTGTCATTTCCTTCAGATGGGACGCCCTACGATAGAGAAGGGTTACCACGGATGGAAAGATTTTATAGCTAAGAATCCGGACAAGGTGAGGTGAATTGTTTTAAAAACAGGAAATTTGAATTTTAAATATATTAAGGATGCTATGAAGTTTAATTATCTGGCAATAATTGGAGTGACAACAGTTGTGGCAATGAGTTGTACTCCTGCAAAAAAGGAATATACTTCTTATGAACTGTACCCCGTACGTTCGGGAAATCTGACGGAGATGGAATATACACCTGCTGCTACAAAGTTTTCTCTTTGGGCTCCAACCGCAGATGAAGTACGGTTGATGTTGTTTGAGGCCGGAGAAGGTGGGCATGCTTATGAAACAGTGCCATTAGTATCGGGCGAAGAAGGTACCTGGACGGTTACAGTGGATAAGGACTTACTGGGGAAATTTTATACTTTCAATGTGAAAGTGAATGATAAGTGGTTGGGTGATACACCTGGAATCAATGCCAAAGCAGTAGGGGTGAATGGTAAACGTGCTGCAATTATCAATATGAGGGATACCGACCCTGAAGGATGGGATACAGATACCCGTCCGGAATTAAAGTCACCGGCAGATATTATTCTTTATGAGATGCATCACCGGGATTTTTCAGTAGATTCTGCTTCGGGTATAAAGAACAAGGGAAAATTCCTTGCATTGACAGAGCGTGGTACAATGAATCCTGATAAATTGTTGACGGGAATAGATCATTTGATAGAGTTGGGAGTGACACATGTACACCTGTTGCCATCTTATGATTATGCTTCCGTGGATGAAACAAAGCTGAACGAGAATAAATATAACTGGGGATATGATCCTCAGAACTATAATGTACCGGACGGTTCATACTCTACTGATCCATACAATCCAGCTGTACGTATCAAGGAATTCAAACAGATGGTGCAGGCTCTGCACAAAGCAGGTATCCGTGTAGTACTTGATGTGGTGTACAATCATACATTCAACACGGCCGACAGTAACTTTGAACGTACTGCGCCTGGCTATTTTTATCGTCATAAGGAAGACGGAACATTGGCCAATGGTTCCGGTTGCGGGAATGAGACTGCAAGTGACCGTGCTATGATGCGTAAGTATATGATTGAATCGGTATTGTACTGGATTAATGAATATCATATCGATGGTTTTCGTTTTGACCTGATGGGAATCCACGATATAGAGACAATGAACGAGATTCGTAAAGCGGTGGATAAGGTAGATCCTTCTATTTATATATATGGAGAAGGATGGGCAGCAGAAGCTCCTAAATATCTGGCTGATTCGTTGGCTATGAAGGCAAATGTGCATGAGATGCCAGGCATTGCTGCATTCTCAGATGAATTACGCGATGGGTTGAGAGGGCCGTTCAATGATAACCATAAAGGTGCATTCCTCGCTGGGCTACCCGGAGGAGAAGAAAGTCTGAAATTTGGTATCGTGGGAGCTATCCAACATCCGCAAATTAATTATGATTCGGTGAATTATAGTAAGGCACCGTGGGCATTACAGCCTACTCAAATGATTAGCTATGTATCTTGTCACGATGATATGTGTCTGGTAGATCGTTTGAAATCAAGCGTCCCGGAAATCACTCCGGATTTATTGGCACGTCTGGACAAGCTGGCTCAGACAGTAGTATTTACTTCACAAGGTGTGCCTTTTATTCAGGCAGGCGAAGAAGTCATGCGTGATAAAAAGGGAGTACACAATAGTTATGAGAGTCCGGATTCTATTAATGCTATCGACTGGAAACGCAAAACAACAAATAACGATGTGTTTACGTACTACAAACGGTTGATAGACTTACGCAAATCACATCCTGCTTTTCGTATGGGAGATGCTGATCTGGTACGTAAGCATCTGGAATTTATTCCTGTAGAAGGTAGTAACCTGGTGGCATTCCGTTTGAAAGATTATGCTAACGGAGATAAATGGGAAGAGATTGTTGTGGCCTATAATTCACGTAATACTCCGGCGAAGTTGACGGTACCGGAAGGTAAATATACAGTACTTTGCCGTGATGGAGCAATTGATAGCCGTGGTATGGGAATGTTGTACGGACCAGAAATTACTGTTCCTGCACAGTCGGCATTGATAATGTATAAATAAAACAGATGATACAGAATACTATTAGTATAGCGGGGGGCGTAACACGCAACCCGCTTATTCGTTTGGCACAACCGGTAACGGTGGCACTGTCAGCAGGAGAACATGTTGCTGTGGTGGGACCTAATGGAGGTGGAAAGAGTTTGTTGGTGGATACGCTTTTGGGAAAGTATCCGCTAAAGGAAGGAAGTTTAGTGTACGACTTCTCCCCGTCTGTTACCAATACGGTATATGACAATGTAAAATATATTGCTTTTCGTGATACTTATGGGGCAGCGGATGCTAATTATTACTATCAGCAGCGTTGGAATGCGCACGATCAGGATGATGCACCCGAAGTTCGTGAAATGTTGGGAGAGATAAAAGATGAGGCTCTGAAACAGGAACTGTTTGAACTGTTTCGCATTGAACCGATGCTGGATAAAAAGATAATTCTGCTTTCGAGTGGGGAATTAAGAAAATTTCAGCTGACAAAAGCGTTGCTTACTTCTCCACGGGTACTTGTTATGGATAATCCTTTTATAGGATTGGATGCACCTACGCGTGAACTGCTTTTCAGTCTGCTCGAACGTCTTACGAAGTTGTCGTCTGTACAGATCGTTCTCATACTATCAATGTTGGACGATGTGCCTTCATTTATAACTCATGTTATTCCTGTAGATCATTTGACT
This sequence comes from Bacteroides sp. 41_26, assembly GCF_949740115.1. Lineage (NCBI taxonomy): Bacteria > Pseudomonadati > Bacteroidota > Bacteroidia > Bacteroidales > Bacteroidaceae > Bacteroides > Bacteroides sp. 41_26. The sequence goes on along the minus strand of NZ_CATJGZ010000052.1, from coordinate 75,290 downwards.
GTGTATGATAAAATACCTCGTGAAGACTATTTGGAGAGATATCGCGAACATGTGATGGAAGAACCGTTCACAGAACTACAGCAACGTATTATTGATTTACCTTACGAAAGTACGAATTATGATTCGGAAGAGGTCGTAAGATTAAACAAAGTCAGTATTCGTTATGGAGACCGTATCATTCTTAAGGAGCTTGACTGGGTTGTACGTCGGGGTGAAAAATGGGCGCTCAGTGGAGAGAATGGTGCAGGAAAGTCTACTTTGCTCAGTCTTGTTTGTGCCGACAATCCGCAATCGTATGCTTGCGATATCAGCTTGTTTGGGCGTAAACGCGGTACGGGAGAAAGTATTTGGGAGATAAAAAAGCACATTGGTTATGTGAGTCCTGAAATGCACCGGGCTTATTTGAAAAATCTGCCTACTATTGAGATTGTGGCAAGCGGATTGCATGATAGTATCGGACTTTATAAACGTCCGCAGCAGAAGCAGATAGCGATATGTGAGTGGTGGATGGATATTTTCGGCATTGTCCGGTTAAAAGATAAACCTTTCCTACAGTTATCGAGTGGTGAACAACGCTTGGCATTATTGGCACGTGCATTTGTTAAGGATCCTGAGCTACTGATTCTGGATGAGCCACTTCATGGACTCGATACATTTAATCGCCGGCGAGTGAAGACGGTGATTGAAGCTTTTTGCCGTCGGCGGGACAAAACGATGATCATGGTGACACATTATGAATCTGAGTTACCGGATGTAATTTCAAATCGTATTTTCTTGAAAAGAAATAGATAAGAGCAAGGTTTTATTTTTAATTATTCAAGTTATAAATGAAATTTTAGTGGATAGAAGAGCAATGTTTACCTTCTTTCAGGTATGATGGACATTTGCAACCTCTATCCACTAAAATATGACGAGCGTTATTTAGTTTAATGGGTGAGTGAACCAAAAACAGGAGCCTTTACCCGGTTCTGATTCAAGACCAATTTTACCACCCAATTGTGTGGCAATGCTTTGACAGATAGAAAGTCCTAAACCAGTACCCGGAATAAAATAGTTGAGTTTAACGAAACGTTCGAATACTTCTTCTTGTTTTTCCGGTTCAATTCCGATGCCTGTATCTATTACATAGAACTTTACTTCTTTCTCATGAATTTCATATCCTAAAGTAATACTTCCCTCAGAGGTGAATTTCATAGCGTTGGTTACGAAATTCATTAATACCTGATGTATCCTGTTTTTGTCACTTATAATGTGTAGTTTCGGTAAGTTTGGGGCGATACGTAATTCTACATTCTCTTCAGCCCTGATTCGCAATGTACTTATCAGATCCGTACAGAGTTGTCGTATTTCCATTTTTCCCGGACACATTTCAACGGTACCCGATTCTATTTTGGAGAGGTCAAGAATATCTGAAATTAACTGTAATAGTAGTCGGTTGTTCTCTTCTATGATGTCTACATATTGTTTTTTTTCTTCCGGACTGGTAGCTTCTTGCAGTAAACTTGAAAAACCTATAATTGCATTTAGAGGTGTACGTATTTCGTGGCTCATATTGGCAAGGAAGGCTGATTTCAGATGGTCAGACTCTTCTGCTTTTTCTTTGGCCTTAGTAAGTTTCATTTCAGTTTCTTTGAGCTCGGTAATATCAAAGTTAATGCATAACATTTCAATGATATTATCCTGTGGACGATAATTCCTGACAAGAACATTCACGCGTGTCCATGTGTAATGTCCGTCTTCCCGGCGAATACGGACATCCCGGCATAGTTTTGAAGCAGTACCTTTCACTACATCATCAAGGAAGTTGATCATTACGGCACGGTCTTCAGGATGAAAATGAGAATGGATACCGATAATTTGTGTTAGTGGCGTACCTTCTTTTTCTCCTACATTCCGAAACCAGCTTTTGAGTGCGTAGCCGTCCCGGCTTAGTCCGTCAAAATGTGCATAACCTACTTTGGCATAATCGCCCACAAGATCAAAAAAGCTTTTAAACTCCTGGATTTTATTATATGCCATTGTATCTTCGGTCTTATCTGCATTGATTAACAGGAAGTTGGTGGGACTCCCGTTATTATCATACAAAGTAGTAACCTTTGTCATTAAATCTATTGTACCTTGAGTTTGCAGAGATTTATAATATCCATTCAATTTGGAGAAGTCGTAGCGATATGTAACATCAGCGTCTTCATGATTTCTTACTTTTTCTTTTATCTCTTCCGGAAAGATGGGATTATCGAAAATATTAACTCCCAGAACATGCTGTTTATCGGGGATATGAAATAAATCTAACTCCTTCTTATTGAGGTCTATCAGATAACCCTCTTTATTGTATAGTTCGATTCCTACCGGAAGATTTTTATAAATATTATGCAGAATGCGTTCGCTATACTTTAGTGCCTGATAGGCAGTAGTCATATTAGGCCCGTCTTGTGCCTCGGCGATACCATATATTTTTGTATTCCCCTCTTCATCAGTCTCCTCAAAACATTTTTTACTACGTATCCACACACTGCCTTTGGGGGTATTAAGAAGATATACTTCTTCAATCGTTTGCTGTATTTCAATGGAAGAAAGTGGACTGGTATGATTTTGGTCTTCTTTTAAAATGCGTTTGTTGAAATCTTCAAAACTGATGATTCCGTCACTGTCGAGTCCTAGTAAGTTGGAAATGAATTCGGAGCAGACATAACTTTCTGTTTTTAAATCGGCTTCCCACCATCCCATATTTGCTTTGTTCATCAGTTTAAAGATAAATTCGCTGTCTGACTGTTTGTTTGTATTCAAAGTGGTATCTTTTTATTCGGTATTTTTTAACGCTGTAAAAATACGCATTTGAATTGAGAAAGAGAATAATAAATCAGTATTTTTGGGTATTGACAACTTTATCTCTTATTGTGAACTTTGCTCTTGCTAAAAGTGTTGTATACTAAAATAGAAAGGAGTAATGACAGATGAAAAAAATAGTTTTGCTTCGCCACGGAGAAAGTGCGTGGAATAAAGAGAATCGTTTCACTGGATGGACAGATGTAGATCTTACAGAGAAAGGTATTACTGAAGCCAACAGAGCAGGTGAGTTGTTGAAAGAAAATGGTTTTAATTTTGATAAAGCCTACACTTCTTATCTTAAACGGGCAGTGAAAACATTGAATTGCGCATTAGATAAGTTGGATCAGGACTGGATTCCGGTGGAGAAAACCTGGCGCTTGAATGAGAAACATTATGGTGCATTGCAAGGATTGAACAAAGCCGAAACAGCTGCTAAATATGGTGATGAACAAGTATTGGTCTGGCGTCGTAGCTATGATGTGGCTCCTCATGCTTTGGCAGAAGATGATTCGCGCAATCCTCGTTTTGAAAATCGTTATAAGGAAGTTCCTGATACCGAATTACCCCGTACGGAGTCTCTTAAAGAAACCATTGAGCGTATTATGCCTTACTGGAAGTGTATCATTTTTCCAAATCTGAAAACTGCTGATCAGTTACTTGTTGTAGCTCATGGAAACAGTTTACGGGGGATTATCAAACATCTGAAACATATCTCTGATGAAGATATTGTGAATTTAAATCTTCCGACAGCAGTGCCTTATGTTTTCGAGTTCGACGATGATCTCAATCTGGTGAATGATTATTTTCTGGGTGATCCTGAAGAGATAAAAAAACTGATGGAAGCAGTGGCTAATCAGGGCAAGAAAAAGTAGTTGGGATACTAACTTTCAACTACTGGTTTTATTAATTTTAAAAAACAACATTATGAGTAAAATAACAGATTTATTGGGTGACAAGGCTGCATATTACCTTGACCATACTTGCAAGACTATAGATAAATCGATGATTCATATCCCTTCTTCCGAAACGATTGATCGTATTTGGATAGATTCTGACCGTAATATACAGACTTTACGTAGTTTACAAACGATTCTCGGACATGGTCGTCTGGCCAATACCGGTTATGTTTCTATTCTTCCTGTTGATCAGGATATTGAACATACAGCGGGAGCTTCTTTTGCTCCGAATCCGATTTATTTCGATCCGGAGAACATTGTGAAACTGGCTATTGAAGGAGGATGTAACGCCGTAGCTTCTACCTTTGGTATATTGGGTGCTGTGGCACGTAAGTATGCACATAAGATTCCTTTTGTGGTGAAGTTGAATCATAACGAGTTGTTAAGTTATCCTACTACGTATGATCAGGTACTGTTTGGCACTGTGAAAGAAGCGTGGGAAATGGGGGCTGTAGCTGTAGGTGCTACTATTTATTTTGGTTCTGAGCAGAGCCGCCGTCAATTGGTGGAGATAGCCGAAGCGTTTGATTACGCCCATGAATTAGGTATGGCAACTATCTTGTGGTGTTATTTGCGTAATAGCGATTTCAAGAAAGATGGTGTGGATTATCATGCTGCTGCTGACCTTACCGGACAGGCTGACCGTCTTGGTGTGACTATCAAAGCTGATATTGTAAAACAGAAACTTCCTGTAAACAATGGTGGCTTTACTGCTATTGGTTTTGGTAAAACAGACGAACGTATGTATACACAGTTAGCTTCGGAACATCCTATTGATCTTTGCCGTTATCAGGTAGCCAATGGCTATATGGGACGCGTTGGATTAATAAATTCCGGTGGAGAATCTCATGGCTCTTCCGATTTAAGAGATGCCGTAGTTACAGCTGTTGTTAATAAACGCGCCGGAGGTATGGGGCTGATTAGTGGACGTAAAGCTTTCCAGAAACCGATGAATAAAGGTGTCGAATTATTGAATGCCATTCAGGATGTTTATCTTGATCCGGCGGTGACGATAGCGTGATAAATAGTGATGAGTGATTAGTGATGAGTGATTAGTGCCATGCGGCATAATAGCGCAGCCACTCATCACTCATCACTCATCACTCATCACTTCACTCATCACTCCCTCCTAATTTTCCCCCCTTCTCCTACAATTTTGTAGCTCTGTCCTTTCTGAGTTTTGAATGAGAGAGTTTGGTCACCATATTTAATAGTACAAGGTGCCCCGGCTTTTGATGTGACAGTTGCTTCTTTTAGTTGGTTATTTTCCCAGGCGATAGAGACTTCAAAATTACCTTTGGCACAAATGCCATTGATTGAACCTTCTTTCCAGGCATCAGGAAGTGCCGGCAACAATTGAATAAATCCCATATGGCTTTGTAACAACATCTCTGTAATGCCTGCTGTCCCTCCGAAGTTTCCATCAATCTGGAAGGGAGCATGGGTATCCCACAAATTGTCCAAAGTTCCGTTCTTTAATAAATTTCCGAATAACATATAGGCGTGATTTCCATCTTGTAACCTTGCCCATTGATTTAACTTCCATCCCATACTCCAACCGGTAGCACCGTCACCCCGGTGTTGCAATACCACCTTGGCAGCCTGAGCCAATTCCGGAGTTGTAATGGGAGATAGAGTATGTCCCGGGTGTAACCCGAATAAGTGGTTAACGTGGCGGTGCTTGTCGTTAGGATCATCAATATCTACTGACCACTCCATCAGTTGTCCGTATCGTCCAATCTGATAAGGAGCCAGGTTCTTTAATATATTTTCCCATTGTTTGCGTTCTTTTGCGTCTACTCCTAATATCTTACTTGCTGAAATGGCATCTAAAAGGATTTCCCGTACGACCGCATGTACGAAGGTAGCCCCCTGATCCACCGGACCATGTTCTGGAGAAGTAGAAGGGGTTGCTGTATATGTTCCATCCGGTTTATGCCACAAGTAGTCAGCAGTGAACTGTGCACTACTTTTTATCAATGGATATCCTATTTCTGAAAGAAATTTTTTGTCACGCGTATAATCATAATATTCCCAAATGTGTGTAGCCAGCCAGGGACCGGCCATTGGGTTGAAGTTCCACTCCATCTGTTCACTGGATAGGGGAGCGGTGAATCCAAAGATATTTGCAGAAATAGAAGCCGTCCACCCACGCGCATTAAAATACGCTTTTGCTGTTTTTTCTCCGGGTTTCACTAATCCACGTATAAAGTCAATTAAAGGTAACATGCATTCGTCCAGATTGGTGGAGCAGGCAGGCCAGTAGTTCATCTGGATGTTAATGTTGTTATGATAATCTACTCTCCATGGGCCATCCAGGTTATTGTGCCATATGCCTTGCAGGTTTGCCGGCATATTTCCGGGACGTGAACTGGCTATTAGCAGATAACGTCCGTATTGATAATAAAGTTGTTCTAAATAATAGTCCGGAGTTCCCTGGCGATAGTGCTTCAGCCGTTGATCAGTAGGCAGGTCTGCAATGGGCACTTGAGGGTTCAGGCTCAATTTTACACGGTTGAAGAGTGCAGTATAGTCATTTTGGTGGCGAAGGTAAAGTGCTTCGTAAGTCTTTGCTTCCACTTGCTTCATCATGTTCCGGGTAGTTTCTGACGGGTTATTTCCCACATACGTTTCCGGAGTGTTGAAGTCCGGGTTATAGTTCATTTTATAATCCGTATCGGCTGTGAGTAGAAACACAACTTCGTTTGCATCTTTTATCACGAGTTTTCCGTTTTCAACTCTTACTGTTCCTCCTTTGTTTATGGCGCGGAACCGAAGCGCAAACTTCATTTGATTGTTATTTAGCTTTCCGGCGTAGTAAAGACCGTTTGTTCCATCTGCTTCTATCTTTCCTTGTGCCTCAGTATTGGGGCTGTAGCTGAATGTGAGATTTTGCATTCCCGGTTTGTCCGCGGTAAATCTCATCACCATCACACTGTCCGGATAAGAGATAAAATAGTTTCTTTGATATTGAATTCCGTCTTTAAGGAAACAGACTGTTGCCATGGCTGAATCCAATGACAAAATACGTTTGTAATCACTCATGCCGATTTCACTTAATCCGGTTTCCACATATACCTCTCCCATGGTAGTGAACGAGCCGAAACGGAAGGGAGTCTCGTCCTTTTCTTCATAAGCTGCCAGACCATTAAAATTTTTACGGGTCAGTATCTCTGCCCGTTTTTGGTCACCATCTGTGAATGCCTGGCGTATTTCTCTTAATATTGGTGCCGATTGTTTATTTACATTCCAATAATAGTCTGCTCCGCCGGAAGTATTTGGTCCACCCTTCCATAGGGTCTTTTCGTTTAATGTAATACGTTCGGCAGCAATAGAACCCATAATGTTGGCTCCAAGACTACCATTTCCCAAAGGCAGTGAACTTGTTTCCCAGGCTTTATCCGGGTTTTCACCTTTACCATCGGCTCTTTGCCAGATAGCACGTCCGTCAAGGTTGTTGGGAGTATCAAACCAGATGGAAAGAGAGGGAGTGTTATCCGGCTTCTCTGCGCGGGCACCTACAATGAATAGGGCAGCTAGAATAGATAAATAGAGCTTTTTCATATAAATATGATTAATAATTTAGCAAAGATGATTGTTCAATTGTAATAATAACGTGTGATTTATTTTCTTAGTATCAGGTTTTCTTTGAAAAACGGATAATAAAATCCGGATTGGACGACTTTAGACAAATTCGAACATATCAAAAGACAAAAATGGAAAAGCCTTTTCATGGAAAACCTTATCTTTGTGACGAGAATCTTAAATATTAGTACATAATGAGAAACAAAATTTTATACGGAAGCGTATTACTTATCGGTTTTTCCGGAATTCAACCGGGCTTTGCACAGAAAAAGAAATCAAAAACTTCCCAACGTCCTAATGTTGTTTTTATTCTGGCTGATGACCTGGGTTATGGTGATCTGAGCTGTTACGGGCAAGAAAAATTTGATACTCCCAATATCGATCTGTTAGCTCAGAATGGAATGCGTTTCACGCAATGTTATTCCGGTACAACGGTCAGTGCTCCTTCACGATCATGCCTGTTGACAGGTACTCATAGCGGTCATACGGCTATCCGGGGGAATAAGGAATTGAATCCCGAAGGGCAGTTTCCTTTACCGGCAGACTCCCGTACTATTTTTCATTTATTCAAAGATGCAGGTTATGAAACCGGTACGTTTGGTAAGTGGGGGTTGGGATTCGTAGGTTCCACAGGTGACCCCAATAAACAAGGTGTCGATCATTTTTATGGTTATAACTGTCAGTTACTGGCTCATAGTTATTACCCCGATCATTTATGGGAAAACGATCAACGTATTGAACTCAAAGATAATGTGTTGGAAGTGGAATATGGCAAAGGAACCTATTCTCAGGATTTGATTCATTCTAAAGCACTTTCTTTTTTAGATAACAGGAAGCAGGAAGAACCTTTCTTCTTATTTTATCCTACTATCATTCCACATGCCGAACTGATTGTACCCGAAGATAGTATTATAAATAAATTTCGTGGTAAATTTCCGGAGGTTCCATACAAAGGCTTTGAACCCGGAAGTCCTGCATTTCGTAAAGGAGGATATTGTACCCAACTCAATCCCCGTGCTACATTTGCTGCAATGATTTACCGGCTCGATGTATACGTTGGTCAATTGGTACAAAAGCTGAAGGATAAAGGAATATACGATAATACGATTATTATCTTCGCCAGTGATAACGGGCCTCATAGAGAAGGGGGAGCCGATCCGGATTTCTTTAATAGTAACGGTATCTGGCGTGGCTATAAGCGCGATTTGTATGAGGGAGGAATTCGTGTTCCTATGATCATTTCCTGGCCGGGACATATCCAGGCGGGTACGGAAACAAATTTTATGTGTTCTTTTTGGGATCTTATGCCTACTTTTGAAGAGCTTTTGAATCCAAAAGCTGCTATCAAAGAGATGGATGGTGTGAGCATGCTTCCTTTGCTTGAAAATAGAAAAGGGCAGAAAGAGCATGAATACCTGTATTTCGAGTTTCAGGAACTGAATGGGCGTCAGGCGGTACGTAAAGGGTCGTGGAAATTAGTGCATATGAATATCCGTGGTGAAAAGCCATATTATGAACTTTATAATCTGGCGTCAGATCCTTCTGAGAAGTATAATCTACTGAATAAATATCCGGAAAAGGCAGAAGAATTGAAAGCTATCATGTTGGAAGCTCATACGGATGATCCGAACTGGCCGCTCTTTTAATACTCTTTTTTTGGTAGAAGAGAAAGAAACGTTTATTTTTGCCCTGATCACATACGAATCTTACTTATGAAAATATCTAATAACTTTCGTCTCTTTTGTTTGATAATAGGCTTGTTTCTTTATTCTAATAATCTGAAAGCCAGTCATTATTATTTCAAACAGATATCCTTAAATGAGGGTTTACCCTCTACGGTGCGGTGTATTTATGCCGAAAAGAAAGGATTTGTATGGATCGGGACAAAAGCTGGTTTGGGGCGTTTCGACGGGCATGAGTTAAAACGTTATATACATCAGTCTGACAATCCCAATTCATTACCTCATAATCATGTTCATCAGATCATGGAGGACAGTCTGCATAACATTTGGATTATGACAGATAAAGGAATAGCCCGTTACCGACGCAAAAGCGATGATTTTGATGTTATTAAAAACCGGAACAATCAGAATATAATAGTTAATGCTTCATGTAGAATAAATCAGGGGATCTTGTTTGGTGCACGAAATAAAATCTACTTTTATAGCTATAAAGATGATTCCTTCACTCTTCTTCAGGATTTTACTTCCGATACTCAATTCTCCATTTCGTTTATTGGCATGTGGGATGCAGAAACACTGCTTTGTGCCAGTCGCTGGCAAGGTGTCTTACTGCTTAATCTCCGTTCCGGGCAAGTAACTTCTCCTCCTTTTGATTGTGGCAAGGAGATTATGGAAATAATGATAGACTCCCGGCAGCGTATTTGGGTGGCTCCCTATAATAATGGAATCCGGTGTTTCTCAAAAGACGGTACTTTACTGGCCTCTTATACAACTCAGAATTCTCAGCTCAATAACGATGTTGTTCTATGTATGACCGAAAGAGATGATCATCTCTGGATAGGGACCGATGGGGGAGGAATTAATATATTAGATCCCGAATCAAAAGAAATGTCTATTCTTGAGCATATTCCCGGTAATAGCTATTCCCTGCCTGTAAATTCTATTTTATATCTGCACAATGATGTCAATAATAATATGTGGGCAGGTAGTATCCGGGGTGGTCTGATCAATATTCGTGAAATATCGATGAAAACCTATACGGATGTAGTACCAGGGAATGATGACGGGTTAAGTGATAATGCTGTTCTTAGTTTATACCAGGATTCTGTATCCGATGATATATGGATTGGTACGGATGGAGGTGGGTTGAACAGATTAAATCCTGAATCAGAGAAATTCCGGCATTATCCTACTACCTGGAAGGCTAAGGTTGCCTCTGTTACCGGCTATACGTCTAATGAATTGTTACTTTCTCTTTTCTCCAAAGGATTATTTGTCTTTAACAAATCGACGGGAACTCTCAAACCGTTGGTCATTGACAACGAAGAAATAAACAATCTGCTCCGGTATAGTGGGAAGACAGTAAATGTTTGTCAGGTATCTTCGGGTTCTGTGCTATTGCTTGGCTCTCATATTTACCGGTATGATATCGCTTCCGGAAAGGTTGAAGCAGCTATCGAAGAGGAAGGAAGTGATTTGGTTGGGACAATTCTTCCGGTAGCTCATGAAGCAGATGTAAGTTATTTTTGTGATTTGAGACGGATTTATGTATTAAATCACTCTACTAATAAGCTACATACGGTGTATACCTGTGGCAAAGATACGCTTATCAATGCCGTATCACGGGACGAACGCGGTGTCTTCTGGATTGGCAGCAACCAGGGGTTGAGCAGTTATAACCCGGCAACCCGTCAGTACAATCATTTACCTACCTCGCTTTTTGGTGAGATCACCTCCATAATGTGTGATCAGAGAGGTAAAATATGGATAGGTGCGGACAATATGTTGTTTGCATGGCTTGTCAATGAAAAGAGGTTTATTCTGTTTGGTGAGTCGGACGGAGTTTTTATAAACGAATATTTGTCTAAACCCAGATTGATTTCTACCCGGGGAAATATTTATATGGGTGGCATCAGAGGACTGTTGAGGATAGACAAGAATTTGCCGGTAGAAAGTTCAGAGTATCCACAAATGCAGTTGACGGATGTACTGATTAACGGAGAGTCGGTAAATGATGCGTTAAGTGCAAATCCCACCGGTATTTCCGTATCCTGGAGCAGTAAGTCTATTGCGGTTCGTGTAATGTCTTGTGAGAAAGATATTTTCCGTCAGAAAATATATCGTTACCAGATTGTCGGATTGAATAACCAGTACATTGATTCCTATAGTTCGGAGTTAGTCATTCGTTCGTTACCTCCCGGAGATTATCGGATTATGGCTTCATGTAGTACAAAAGACGGAAACTGGACTCCTTTACAACAAGTTTTGAGCTTGACCATATTACCACCGTGGTATCAGACGTGGTGGTTTATCCTATGTTGTATATTACTTGTATCCGGCGTTATTATTCAGGTTTTTCTGGTCACTATGCGCCGTAAAGAAAACAAGCTAAAGTGGGCGATGAAGGAGCATGAAAAGCAAATGTATGAAGAAAAAGTACGTTTTCTTATTAATATCAGTCATGAGCTCCGTACACCATTGACATTGATACATGCACCACTCAATCGTATTTTGAAATCTTTGGCACCTACAGATTCCAATTATGTTCCGCTTAAAGGAATTTACAGGCAGTCACAGCGTATGAGAGACTTACTTAACATGGTGTTGGATTTACGAAAAATGGAGGTTGGAGTCAGTAAGTTGCAGGTCTACCCACAGCAGTTGAATGATTGGGTATTAGAGGTTTCTGCCGATTTTATAAGTGAAGGAGAAGCACGGAACGTACATATACGCTATCAGTTGGATGAACAGATTACAGTGGTTAGTTTTGACAGGGAGAAATGTGAGATCATCCTTACCAATTTATTGATTAATGCCTTAAAACATAGTCCGGAGGGTGGTGAAATTTTGATTCAAACGGAACTTCTGCCGGATGAGCAGTCGGTTCGCGTTTCCGTATCCGATCAGGGCTGTGGATTGAAGCAGGTAAATATACGTAAACTCTTCACCCGATTCTACCAGGGAAGTGGTGAAAGGAATGGTACGGGCATTGGTTTGTCTTATTCTAAAATATTGGCAGAGTTGCATGGAGGTAGTATTGGTGCCAGAGACAATGATACAGCAGGTGCCACTTTTTTCTTTGAACTTCCGCTTCAGGTAGTATCAGAAGAGATTATTTGTCAGCCCAAAGCCTATCTGAACGAATTGATAACGGATGATAACGAAGAAAAGAATACAGAAACAAATACTTTCCAAACGAAGGATTATTCATTGCTTGTAGTAGATGATAATCAGGATTTGATTGATTTCCTGAGAGATACGATGAAAGTACACTTCAAGCAAGTATATACTGCTGCAGATGGTGTAGAGGCTTTGGAAATCGTTCGGAAGTACCAGCCCGACATTGTAGTCAGTGATGTGATGATGCCACGTATGAACGGATATGAACTCTGTAAACAGATAAAAGAGAATATTGACATCAGCCATATACCGGTTATTTTGCTCACTGCACGTGATGACGAACAAAGTCAGTTGCACGGATACAAGATTGGCGCAGATGGTTATCTGACCAAACCGTTTGAGGAAGAAATGTTGTTGGAACTGATTCGCAGTCGTTTGCGCAACAGAGAGCAAACTAAAGTACGTTATCTCAATGCAGGATTATTGCCGGCACCGGAGGAAAGTACTTTCAGCCAGGCAGATGAAACTTTCCTTCTGAAGCTGAATAAAGTTATTGTAGAAAATCTGGATAGTTCAGTACTGGATATTGCATTTCTCTGTAAAGAGATGTATATGAGTCGCGCTACATTGTATAATAAGCTGAAAGCCTTGACGGATATGGGAGCCAATGATTACATCAATAAGTTCAGACTGGAAAGGGCGATACAGCTTATTACTACTACTGACCTCAACTTTACAGAGATAGCAGAGCGTACTGGATTCTCTACCTCACGTTATTTTAGTACAGCGTTCAAGCAATACACAGGAGAGACACCTACTCAGTATAAAGAGAGCCATAAGCGGACCTCTTAATCTGAATATTGATATACTTTGAGTTCAAACTTCGGAACCATTGCGAGCAGATGGTCGAAGATATCAGACTGGATTCGTTCATATTCTTTCCATATCTTGTTGCGGGAAAAGAAGTATACCTGGATGGGTACACCATATTCGGTTGCTTCTTTCTGGCTGATAATCAGGTCCAGGTCCTGATTGACTACAGGCAGGCTGCATAGATAACGTTCTATGTAGACGCGGTAAACTTGTGAGTTTGTAGGTATTACCCCTTCCTCCGGTTGGTAGTCGGCCAATAAAGGAATCTCTTTCCGAAAGTTATCCAGCATTTCCGGGGTACAGAACTTCAGAGTGGTGAGGTCGAGTGTGATATTCTTCATAACACGCCGTCCACCCGATTCTACCATTCCACGCCAGTTTTGGAACGGGTTACTCACCAAGCTGTATGGAGGAACTGTAGAGATCGTATTGTCGAAATTCTGAATTTTTACAGTATTTAATGTGATTTCCTGCACCACTCCATTGGCATTTCCTGAAGGGAGAGTGATCCAGTCGCCCAGACGTACCATATCGTTGGCAGAAAGCTGAATACCTGCTACAAAACCAAGAATTGTATCTTTAAATACCAACATTAGAATGGCTGCCGAAGCACCTAATCCGGCAAACAGGCTGGCAGGAGATTTATTAACGAGGATAGCAATCATGATAATACCACCAACGAAGAAGAGAAGAACCTGTAATACTTGGATGAAGCCTTTCATCGGACGGTTTTTCGCTGTCGCCTTCTCTGTATATACATCCAGTATCATTAGCAGAACCCCGTTCAGAGCGAGCAACAAAGACATGATAATGTAAATAGCACATATCTTTTGCGAAATGAGCAGTAACTCTTTTCCTCTGACGAAAGCCATCGGAAGCATTACATATATCAATATGCCTGGAATGGTATGTATGAGGTTATGAAATACACGTCGTTTCATCAATAATGTATTCCATACATGCGGAGAGTGCTTGGTGTACTTCTTCATCCCGCCAACAAAAATACTTTGGCAGAGATAATCAAGCCCCACAGCAATACAAATCATTAAAACAGCGATAATAGCCTCATCGAAAGTGTTAGCTATCTTTGGGTCTACTCCCCATCCGATGAGAATCTTATTCATCCAATTTCCTAAGTCCATAGTTATATCTTGTTTTTATAAGTATAACGGCAGACTCAGGAAATTGTTTACCCCGGATTTTTAGAGCCTGTTTAAATTTTGCTCAGCATTGTTTTGAGAGTTATTTTTGAGGATGTTTTTCTGTTTTTATGAGGAGCATAGCGGGCTATGTGATGACTATACCTTAATGAAATGATCAAAAGAGGTTTTGTGCGAAGCTAATAAAAACGGGAAAACAGACCGAAAATAAACTCAAAAGAAGCTGAAGAAAAAACTTTTGAGGAAAATTTTAAATAGGCTCTTATCCGTTTACCTTTTTATAGTCCTCCAGAAACTTTTTGAGTCCGGAATCTGTCAATGGATGGTTAAGCAACCCCTTGATGGCGCTTAGCGGACAAGTGGCTACATCTGCACCGGCCTCTACACAGTCCATAATATTTTTTGTACTGCGTATCGAAGCAGCCAGTACCTGAGTTTTATAGTTATAAAATCTGTACATTCGTACGATTTCGGCAACTAAGCCTACGCCATCTTCACAAATATCATCCAGCCGACCAACAAAGGGAGATACGTAGGTAGCTCCTGCTTTGGCTGCCAATAGTGCCTGCCCGGTAGAGAAGACCAGTGTACAGTTGGTACGGATACCCTTTTCTGTAAAATATTTAATAGCCTTAATACCTTCGGCAATACAAGGCACTTTTACTACAATATGCGGATTGAGTGCTGCAAGTTCTTCACCTTCGCGAATCATTCCTTCGTAATCGGTGGCTATCACTTCCGCACTTACATCACCGCCTACAATATTGCATATTTCAACATAATGTTTACGTTGATTTTCGGAACCTTTGATTCCTTCCTTTGCCATGAGCGAAGGATTGGTAGTAACTCCGTCGAGCACTCCGAGTGCATATGCCTCGCGTATCTGCTCCAGATTGGCTGTGTCGATAAAAAATTTCATAACTTATATAGTTTTAGTGGTTAACTATCTAACGTCCAAAGATAAGTATTTGTTTATCCATTTCCAAGATTATCAAAAACAACCTTTCTCTGTTTCCAAATTTGTCTATCAATATGTCCATAAACGTCTTTTTTTTCATTGTACGGAAAAAGTATTGACTGATATAGGATGTAAATCTCTTTGTAAATGACGATATTTGTTTCGGAATCTAATATTAATTAATTATGGAAAAAAGATATTTTGTACTTCCTCTTGTTTTAACCCCTTGTCTGGCTCAACAGATTGTTGCGCAAAATAACGAACCTCAGCGTCCCAATGTCGTTTTTATTTATGCCGATGATATTGGTTTCGGTGATTTCAGTTGTAATGGTGCAAAAACGATCCACACTCCTAATGTAGATCGTGCTGCTGCTCAAGGTGTGCGTTTCACCAATGCACATAGCGCGGCGGCTACGAGTACACCTTCCCGTTATGCTATGCTTACGGGCGAATATGCCTGGCGTAAAGCCGGAACAGGTATTGCCGATGGTGACGCTGCTTCAATCATCCGTCCGGAGCGTTATACTATGCCGGATATGTTCAAGCAAAGCGGCTATGCAACCGGAGTGGTAGGTAAATGGCATCTTGGCCTGGGAGATAAGGGAGGCGAACAGGATTGGAATAAACCCTTGAAACCGGGTACCAATGATATTGGTTTTGACTATTCGTTTATTATGGCTGCCACCGGTGATCGTGTGCCTTGTGTATTTGTAGAAAACGATCAGGTGATCAATATTGATCCTGCCGATCCTATCCAGGTGAGTTACAAAAAGAACTTCCCGGGTGAACCTACCGGTAAGAATAATCCGGAGTTGTTGGTTATGCACCCTTCGCACGGGCATGATATGAGCATTGTCAACGGGATTTCCCGTATCGGGTTTATGAAAGGTGGAAAGTCGGCACTTTGGAAAGATGATAAAATAGCCGAAACACTGACCGGGAAAGCCGTATCTTTTATTGAAAAGCACAAAGATGCTCCCTTCTTTCTTTATTTTGCCACACAAGATGCTCATGTACCTCGTGTTCCCGGAGCACAATTCGTAGGTAAGAGTGGCATGGGGCCTCGTGGCGATTGTTTATTGGAATTTGACTGGAGTGTGGGTGAAATTCTGAATACTCTTGAAGAGTTGGGATTGGATAAGAACACATTGGTCATTATTTCCAGTGATAATGGTCCTGTGGTTGATGACGGTTATAAAGATCAGGCCGTAGAACTATTGGGCGATCATAAACCCGGAGGTGAATATCGGGGTGGTAAATACAGTATTTATGAAGCCGGAACACGTGTTCCCTGTATTTGGAGATGGCCGGGACAGATTAAGCCGGGAGTATCCGACGCATTGCTTTGCCAGATTGACTGGTTTGCTACCTTTGCCCAGATGCTGAATCAGTCTCTTCCCGAAGGTGCAGCACCGGACAGTCGTCCAATGAAAGCTGCCTGGATGGGAAAAGAGAAAAAAGGACGTGACTATCTGGTGTTGCAGAATGCACAAAACAACCTCTCTATTACAGACGGGCGTTGGAAATATGTTCGTCCCGGTCAGGGCCCTGCTTATAATAAGACTGTGAATATCGAATTAGGTAACAGTATGGAACCACAATTGTATGATCTGAAAAAGGATGTCGGTGAAAAGAATAATCTGGCAAAAGAGCAGCCCAAACGCGTACAACAGTTAAGTACTGAATTGGAAAAGGTGGTAGATGGGCGATATGGGTTGCCGCTGTACTGAGATTGCTATTGATTTGAATAAAACACACCTTTAATAAAAAGGCTTCCATACGTTGGGAGCCTTTTTATTTTTTCTAAAATTTTGTTTCAATGTATTGTTATAAAATTATTGTTGAAAATAATTAGAGAAGTTACTTAGTTGCTAAAAAAGTAAGTATGGATTTTTATATAAACAAGATATAAAGTGATATTTGAATGTTGTGGTTAGTCTAAATTATTGATTATCAACTGAAATAAAGGCGCTGTTTCATTGGATTCAAGAGTGTACACTTTTTATTGTGTTAATTGTACATTTTTGCTATGTGAAAGTGTACAAGTTTGTGTAGCAAAAGTGTACATTCTTGCATAACAAAAGTAATTGTTAATATCGAGTGTTAATAATGTGTTTTATTTTAACCGATAATTTATTAAAGAACTATAACTTTAACCAGTGTTTGATAGATAGTTGATTCATCACAAATCATGATTAAATACAAGTAGAAATAAGTATTCTTGCAGTACAGAAGGTTGATTCTGTATCTTCTTAAAACAAAATAGTTGTTAATTTCATTTTAATACCCTGAACTAAAATTAAATATATTATGTTCTTTAATATGAAAACGATATTGAATATTGTTTTAAATATTGAATTAAAAAGAAAGTTTAGTCTCTTAATTTGAAACAATGTATCTGCTTGATAATGTTTTGGATACATGAATTATAAATATATGGACTTTACTTTCATAAATAAACTTTCAACATGAAATGTATGATATGTTTATTTTATAACCAACTTAACGCATTTTAATTATGAAAAAATTTATTATTGTATCTGCTTTTGTACTGGGAGCATTTACTGCAAATGCTCAAACAGGCGAGACTGCTCTTCAGGGAACTAAATTTGGTGATAACTGGTCTATAGGAATTAATGCTGGTGCTGTGACCCCTCTGACTCACAGTTCATTCTTTAAAGATGCCCGTCCGGCTTTCGGATTCGGAATAACTAAGCAACTTACGCCTGTCTTCGGTTTGGGTATTCAGGGTATGGGATATGTGAACACGACCCAAAGTAAGACAGCATTCGATGCTTCTGATGTCAGCTTGTTAGGTAAAGTCAATTTGATGAATTTGTTTGGAGGATATCAGGGAACTCCCCGTCTATTTGAGATTGAAGCTTTGGCTGGTATGGGCTGGCTGCATTATTATATGAACGGCCCTGGAGATCAGAATTCCTGGTCTACTCGTTTCGGCATGAATTTAAACTTCAATTTAGGAGAGACTAAGGCATGGACATTAGGAGTAAGACCAGTTATTGTATATGATATGGAAGGCGATTTTAATACAGCAAAGAGCCGCTTTAACGTAAATAACGCTGCTTTTGAACTGACAGCCGGAATCACTTACCATTTTATGACAAGTAACGGGACACATCATTTTACGAAAGTCAAACCTTATGATCCTGCTGAGATAGCCGATCTGAATTCTGCTATTAATGATCTTCGTTCACAGGTAAACAACAAGGATAACCAGTTAATCAATGCCAACCAGCAGGTCAACGAGTTACAAAGTGAGCTGAATGAATGTCGCAATAAGGTTGTTCCTGTTGAAACGGTTGTAAAGACCAACCGGATTCCTGAATCTATCATTACTTTCCGACAGGGTAAATCAGTCGTTGATGCATCGCAGTTACCCAATGTAGAACGAGTAGCTTCTTATATGAATAAGCATGTGAATACAACTGTCGTTATCAAAGGATATGCTTCTCCTGAAGGAAATCTGGCATTCAATGAGAAACTGGCAAAAGCACGTGCCGAAGCTATTAAGACTATTTTGGTGAAAAAGTATAAGATTGATGCTGCACGAATTACGGCCGAAGGTCAGGGGATTGGTGATATGTTCTCAGAACCGGACTGGAATCGCGTAAGTATCTGTACGATTGATGAATCAAAATAATCTCTGAAAAGGAAGATTACATAAAGCTGTATAAACTTTAGATATACTATTATTTTGTTTGGAATCTATCTATTCTCCTGACAGGTGAATAACGAAAATAGATGCAACAAGAAAATTAATTATGCAAAAGAGTGCAAAAAAATACATCTTGTTTCGTATATTTTGATTCTATTTGAATATATATTCTACTTATCCCGGTGTCATATCTCTCTTATGATGTCGGGATAAGTTTTTTCCTCTACGAGGAACGATTCGAAACTCTACGGAGATCACCCCGATGCTCTACGGGAAAAGTTTATTTGTCCTCAAAAGAGGCTCTTTTTTGCTGGTTGCCCTCGGTATGTGTATAAGTGGAAAATAGCAAGATGGTTGATATGTAAATTGTTTGCAAATAAAATGTAATAAAAATAGACGATATACATAGTATATTAACACGAAGTGAAATATGATACAAACTATCTGAATTATCTAACCGGGAAAATACGGGTATTTTTTACACTACCCCATACTTATGCCTTAAATATCTTATTTTACAGGATTAAGAATATCATTTTGACAGAATGCTAAAAGGATGCCCCCCTTTTCCCTTATGCATTTTTCCATAGGAGCTTTACCACAAAAAAGAGGCTGTCTCCCGTAAGGAAATAGCCTCATAGTTATAAGTATAGAAAGCGATTGGTGTAGCTTTAGTTATCAGTATTTAGAATTTATATCCGTATCCCAACATGATAACGACATTGTCATCGTGGGCAAACATGAACTTCGCTTCTGCATTTAAGTAACTGTGTTCAGACAATGGCAGCGTTATACCACCACCAAGATTGAAGGCAAATTTACTTGTATTGTCTCTGCCTACTTTTACATGCTGCCCATCAATTTCAGTATCTTGTTTCCCATAAAAATTGTTTTGCATACCAAACCCGGCAAGGGGATAAACAGAAAATCCCTGCCCGTCTTTACTGAAATTAAAGACATAATGAAAATTGATATTTACATCTAATCCCGTAACTTTATCTTTAGGAAAGAAAAATGTAAGATCCGGGGCTATCCGAAGATTTTTTGCTATTACATAACGTCCTTGTACTCCCAATCCAAACCTTTCATAATTGGTCTGATAACCTACATTCCCAAGAAGAGAACCTTCACCTTTTAATGTTTGGGCATTTAATCCAGTAGCTGCTATCGCTATCATAAATGCTAAAAATAATTTTTTCATAATTGAAGCGTTTAGTTAATACTATTTTTTTGATTGAAAACTTTTGCTTTCTCTGTTCAACCAACAATCCCTGATCGATTATTGTTTTCGGACAAAGGAGTAAATCTTGGTCATATTTATTTTATTAACAGAGTATGATAATGATTTATGTTTTGCCTATAAAATAATGATTAATTTATAATTTTAGAATATGAGTAGTTTGTAGTATGTAATGTTTTTGTGAAAAATGAAAATAGAAAATCTGTTAACATTGTTAATGGGAAATTTAAATATACAACCTTAGCAATGTAAAACTACTATCTTTTAGGATACAAAGTAGCGTTACTTTGTATCCTAAAAGATAGTAATTAATACACTATTAAATACGTACTTTTTCATTCTAAATTATGTATTGTTTATAGTGTTGATTATAAGCAGTAAAGCTACTTCTCTTAAAGGATTTCCAGATAAAATAGCTTTCATTGGGAAAAAACAGAATATAGTATAGTTGTTGAAAAAACAACTATTAGAGGGTTATTCGGTAAATTAATCCTTCTGCCCAGCATTCTTCATTACTTTCTGTTGTATTCGATTGCCTCATTATACTGTTTGCTGTCATGATATAATCATTCCGGAAGGCTTTGATTATTCAACATAAGTACATTAGGGGCAGGAGATTTAAGGATACGTATTTGTGGTATCTCCACTATTTCTTATTTTCACTTCCAGGAATATCTAAAACTTGCTATTAATGGGTAATTTAGATGTTTTTGGAAGTATAAAAAGTTGTTTTTGAACATTGATTTGTGATTCAAGTCATATGTTTGCAAAGACAAAAGTCGTTATGTATTTGATTAGTGAAAATCAGTAAAGAACGATTGGAGTCAAATTATTAACTTTTAATTTTCTATTATTATGAGAAGAAATGTACTCCTTTCAGCAGTCGCACTGATGATGGCTGCTAATGTTTTCGCACAAGAAGATGTAACTCCTGCATCATTTAAGTTTAAAGATCTTCCGGTAGGACCCGTCCAGATGTATTGGGGAACCGGGGCTAATCCCAGTGTTGCAGAATTGAATGTAGCAGGTTCTATTGTTGCAGGTGTGGCTCCTGCGAACATTACAACTGAAGAAGCCATATCTTCTGGTCTCTCCATTGTTGATAGTGAGTTTGGACATCTTTTATTATTAAAAGGGAAGGATGCCCCTGCGTCTGTAGCAGGCCCGGCTTCTACGGGAAATTTATCTATGGGTTGGTTTAACTTGGCGTTTGTTGGACCGGCAAGTGCTGAGGGAGGAAACAATTATCGTGTTACTTTTCAGATGAAATTAGCTTCCAGTCTGGCGGTAGGTGCTAAAAAAATAAATTTAGAGTTAGTTTCCGGTGGTGGTAATAATAAACTGCTTGGATCAAAAAATGAAGTATTGTATACTGGAGATACCGGTTGGTGGCAATTCCAGGTTGGTGCAGTCACTGGTACTACAGATCCTTTCCGTGCTCGTGTTGGCTTTGATGGGCAAATGATGGGAGAGTCCGCTTTGTATCTTTATGAAATTACTTTTATAAAAAATCCGGAAGGAGACTTTGTAAATACAGAAGGTACTCCAAATTCAGATGACTCTATGCATGGTATGGACAAACCGAATGGGGCAGAAGGTGGTGGTTCTGTAGGTATTGGCTCAATGGAAGATACAAATGCTCCGTTTGTTGCCTGGGATCGTCATTCAATCTATGTAAATAATGCAAACAACGGTGAAGAGGTTCATATCTATAATTTGGTTGGACAGTTAGTTTATAGTGCTGAAGCAACACCCGGATTTATGGAAATTCCAATGACTTCAGGAGCTTATATTGTAAAAGTAGGTACTAAATCAACCAAAGTAGTATTGTAATCAGTTGAATATTATTTCAGGTGACAAAGAAAAAGGGTGCCGGTATAGTTCCGGCCTCTTTTAATTTCTATTTCTTTAAATTTAATATAACTATGGGACAGGTAGGGAAGATATTTTCATTGGTTGTGGGCTGTTGCTTCTGTTTCTCTTGGGTACAGGCACAAGTCGTTAATTATGCTTTAAGACTTTCTGGAAGTGATTATGTTACTTGTGGACAAGTATCTGAAGTGGATGGAAAAAATGAATATGCCGTTCAGTTTCTGATGTCTCCACAGGAGTGGAGTACGGGTGCTTATATTTTTAAGCGGGGTTCTGGGACCAGTGAATTTTCAGTTAGATTATCCTCTGTTCAGGGAAATATCATTTTCAAAGTAGCAGATCAGGAAATTACGGTTACAGGAATTTCTGTTAATGGATGGACACAGGTTTCGTTCGGAGTATTTGCAAACGGAGCAGATACTTGGGTGAATGGAGTGAAGACGTGGAATGCCAATAATAAACTACAAATGCCTTCATCTAATGAAAATCTGGTATTAGGTCAAGGTTTTAAAGGGCGTTTGGATGAATTTCGTTTGTGGAATACTGCAATGCCGAGTGATAGTAAGGAACTTTTGATGTTTCAGAATACGGTTAATAAATTTCATCCGCAGTGGGAACACCTTGTTTTGTATTACAAGTTTGACCAGGAGCAGTGTCCGGATATTGTGGATTACAAATTTACACATCATGGTACTTTAAATGGTATTGCTCAACGTGAAAAAGTGACAGATAACGATTATTTCCGTTATCGTGTTGTGAGTGGATATTCTGATTTTAATCGTCATTCCGACCGTTTACAGATCGATCAGGATATGCATTTATTGACAAATGATCTGATTTTTTTGAATGCTTCGGTGAATGGAAAAACCGGTGAAGTGACGATGACAGCTTTAGACGATGCTACTGTGACAGGAGGAGCTACCTATCTGGCTATGGATGGAGAACGTTCGGGCGTTTTAGTTTTAGATGGCACCGGCGAAGTGAATTTAGGTAAAGCGCTTCGTGAAGGGGCACCAGCAAGTGCAGCGGCAACTATTGAAGGCTGGTTTAATGTGAAAGAATGGGCAGAGAATGCTGTTCTATTTGAGCAAAAAGAGAGTGATGCTAATTTATTTGGTATATATCTGGGAAAAGAGGAAAACAAACAGTTGATTATTAAAGCAGATGGATGGCAGATGGAATGTAATGACATCTTCAATGTAGGTCAATGGCAACATATTGCTGTGACAATGGATCCCAATTCATCCCGTAATCCGATTCGTCTTTATGTTAATAATCAAAATGCTAAAGGAACCATTACAAAGCCTTCTGATGGTACGATGTATACTCTTAAGGATATAGATGCTGATGCTATAGCAGGTTCTGGTTTTATAGGGAAAATGGATGATTTGATGGTTTGGAGAAATGCGCGTACTTCTTTTGCTTCAGATATGGATGGAACATTATCTGCTGCAAAATTTCCGGGTGGTGGAAGTGATGCGATATACTTTGATGGTTATTGGAGATTTGACCGGGAAAATAATATTGGATATAATTCCAGAGGTTGGAAAGCGATGATCGAACAGACCCGGAATTTATATGAAGGTTACAGAGGATTTAAAATAAGAATAGGCCTGATCAGTTCGGATAGTGACGCGAGTGGAAATAAAAACTGGCCTAACTATATAGGTAATGAATTCTGGCGTACTAATATAGCTAAAGGAATTGAGGCGTTACTTCCTTATTGCGATGGTGTGGATATTGATTTGGAGTGGTTGGATAATAATCCGAATAATTCTAAATGGGCATCTTATGGAGCAATGGTAAAAGCTATACGTGCAGTAATGCCGGATAATAAAATTTTTAGTGTAAGTTTGCATCCGGTTTCATACACAATGCCTTTGGATGCTATTGAAGCAGTTGACTTTGT
The DNA here is from genome assembly GCF_949740115.1 of Bacteroides sp. 41_26. Classification (NCBI taxonomy): domain Bacteria; kingdom Pseudomonadati; phylum Bacteroidota; class Bacteroidia; order Bacteroidales; family Bacteroidaceae; genus Bacteroides; species Bacteroides sp. 41_26. Next base: position 51,430 of record NZ_CATJGZ010000052.1, on the reverse strand, counting down.
TACTTTCCAGAATTATGGACCACGAAAGAGCAGTTTGGTATGGGATGCTTATTCTTCTTTTTATACTACTGCTGTGAATTATGGTTATCCTGCAGAAAAGATTCGTCTTTCTATGGCAACAACGGCTGTTATGAGTGATAACTCTGCAAAAAATGTAAAAGGATATAAAGACTTGGATTTTTCTACAGTGACACCGGAATCGAATACAGGCACTATCAGTGGTGTGAGTTATACATTTAATGGAGTGAAGGAAGTACAAAAGAAAATGCAGTTATTGGTTGATAATAATACTGGTGGGTGTATGTATTTTGATATGGGAAATGATTTGAGTGTACAGAATGAGTTGAGTCTGGTGCGTGCTTTGAGTATGGCTATTCATTCCAATGTAGATACATTAGTAACAAAGGTGGATAAAGGCCCTGTAGGCATAATAAAAGAAAAATATTCCCAATCAGCTCAGATCAATGTATATCCCAATCCTTCTGATGGTAATTTTCAGGTAGACGTACCTTTTGAAGGTAAAGTTGTGTGTGATCTGTTTTCTATATCCGGTAATAAGGTATATAGTACAGTAGGTGAAAAACAAATTCGATTTTCATTAGATTCCCTTTGGGAGGGATTATACGTACTGAAAGTAAGTTCTTCTACGGGTGGAGCTACAGCGAAAGTACAGATAAAATAACAGTGAAACTTAATATAATAACGTATGAAAAACAAATGGCAATTTAGTTTATTGGCTTTTGCTCTGTTTATGATTATTCCTTTTCTATCGTTACATGCTGCTGTTGACGATGTACAGCAGTCTAAGGTAGTGAAAGGACAGATCACAGACGAGTCAAATGAGGGAGTTATTGGTGCAAATGTTTTGGTAAAAGGGACTACAAATGGAGTCATTACAGATATTGACGGTAATTATTCAATCTCTGTATCTGGCAGTAATGCTGTTTTGGTAATTTCATTTATCGGATATAAAACCCAGGAAATAAAAGTTGGTAATCAAACAACTATTAATATCAAATTGGTTGAGGATTCAGAAGTATTAGATGAAGTAGTAGTTGTAGGATACGGAACAGTTCGTAAGGGAGATGTTACCGGTGCTATCTCTTCTTTGAAACCTGATCAGAATGAAGCAGCAAAAGTTGTTTCTATCGATAATCTGTTACAAGGTAAAATAGCTGGTGTAAATGTAGGAGCCACTGTAGCTACTCCAGGTGCAGCTTCTTCGGTGACAATTCGTGGTGCCAACTCTCTGCGTGGTGATAATCAGCCTTTGTATGTAATTGACAACATACCGCAGGCTTCAACCGGTGAGTTTGCTGCCAGTGCATTTGGTGATGGTGATTTTCAGACAGCTCAAAATCCATTGACCAGTTTGAATCCACAGGATATTGAAGATATCCAGATTCTGAAAGATGCATCGGCTACGGCTATTTATGGTTCGCGCGGTGCTAATGGAGTTATCCTTATCACGACGAAGAAAGGAAAGAGCGGGAAACCAAAAGTAAGTTTAAGTGCCAACTTTACAATAGCGAATGCTACGAAACTGAAGGATATGTTGAATCTGGAAGAGTATGGACGTTTTCGTAACGAGCAACTGGGAGAAAAGGCTGCACAATTCTTTTTTGAAAACAATGAAGTGCGTTATATTTATTCCGGTGGAGAGTATGATCCTGAAAATCCGGAATCTTACAATGTATTAACTTATCATAATTGGCAAAAAGAGATCTATCAGAGTGCTTTTTCTCAGAATTATTCAGCCACTATTAATGGTGGTAACGATAAAACTACTTATTATGTTTCTGCTTCTTTTAAAGATATCAATGGTATTGTTTATAATACAGGTTTAAAACAGGGTGACCTGCGTACAAATCTTTCGATGGATTTGTCTAAGAGCGTGAAACTTAATTTGGCACTGAATGGCTCTATCAAACAGAATGATATGATGTCGGGAGGAGATACCAGAGGGGGAGCAACCGGATCTGTTACTCGTACAGCTCTTGACTCGGCACCTTATGTGGCTCCATCGGGTGAGCAAAATCTGTCGGCAGAACAAAAAACAACTGTATGGAGCTGGATTAATGATTATGATGATATTACGACAGAGAAAACATTCAGAGCTTCGGCAGATCTGACATGGAATATCGGTGCAGGTTTTTCATATAATGCACGTGTAGGAGGTGATATCTTTACACAAAATCGCGGACGCTGGTTTGGACTCCAATTATTTAAAGGAGAAAATGATAATGGTTCTCTTGGTCTGACAAATTTGGAAAAGAACCATTATACGGTTGAGAATATTGTAAATTACAATACGAAGATTAAAAACATTGTTGATATTGCAGCCACTGTAGGTGTCACTTATGATGACTATGGATATTTGAACAAAGTTACTTCGGCTCGTAATTTTGAAAATCATTCGTTCCGTACCAAAGGGTTACATATGGCAGGTACCATTAATGAAGAGCAACCCATTCAGAAAGACTATCAGTTGCTCTCTTATCTGGGACGCTTAAATTTATCTTTTATTGAAGGACGTTATTTGCTGACGGCTACATTCCGTGCGGATGGTACAAGTAAGTTTGTGAAATCCAACCGCTGGGCATACTTCCCTTCCGCAGCTTTGGCATGGCGTATGGAACAAGAGGACTTTATCAGAGAAAATACTCCTTGGATTGATCAGTTGAAATTTCGTTTAGGATATGGACAGACAGGAAATCAGTCTATAGATCCATACAATAGTTTTTATAATTATAAAAAGACAATTGATTATGCAGATGCTAACGGTAATAAAGAGTTGGCTTTGGCTGTAAGTAATTTGCAGAATCCTGAATTGAAATGGGAATCGACAACTTCCTATAATATTGGTCTTGATTTTGCTATATTCAATAATCGCCTGTCCGGTACATTAGACTGGTATTATAAACGTACAGATGACTTACTCATCGATCGTTCTGTTTCTTTCACTACAGGTTTTGCGAATATCCTGATGAATCAAGGTTCTTTGTCAAATAGGGGGTTTGAAATTTCTTTGGATGCAGATGTTATCCGTTCTAAAGATTTCACTTGGAATGTATCGGGTAATATCGGTTTTAACAGTTCTAAGATCAGAAAATTAGGATTACCTCTTGCTTTTTATGGCAATAATCAATATTCAGCTTATTTAGGGAACTCAATAGGTGACCATTTTGGTGTTGCAAATATCTTTATTGAAGGAAAAGCTCCGGGTTTGTTTTGGGGATATAAAACAGATGGTATAATTCAGGAGGGAGATGATGTTCCTCAGAAAAGTGAAAACAAGAATACGATTGCAGGTAGTACGGACCCGGGTAATATTAAATTTGTCGATAGTAACGGTGATGGTATGATTACTGAAGATGATAAAGTAATTCTGGGAGATCCGAATCCGGATTTTACATATGGTTTCCAAACCAGATTGACTTATAAAGACATTTCTTTATCAGCTTCCTTTAATGGAGTTTACGGAAATGATTTATTAAATAGTAATCTGCGCTATGAAGCTATGCCTGCCAAGAATTCATCTAATAATATTCGTAAAGAGGTTTATGCTAATATATGGAGGGCTGATAATCCTACAAACCTTTATCCGGGAGTAAATAGTACAAATCCGTCTTCAGCTGTACTTGACAGATATATTGAAGATGGTAGCTTCCTGAGATGTTCGGATATAACATTGGGATATACTATGCCGAAAAGTATTGTCAGTAAAATAGGTTTCGAGAATATAAATATTTTTGCTTCTGTAAAAAATGCATTCATTATTACCAATTATTCTGGATATGATCCGGAGGTGAATACTTTTGCATTCGATGGTTTAAAAAGAGGCGTTGATATGAACTCATTTCCTCAGTCACGTTCTTATATCTTTGGTTTAAGTGTAACATTCTAATCAGGTATTATGAAAAAATTAAAATTAATATATTTCTTATTAGCTATTTGTACTTTTTCTTCCTGCCTGGATGAAGATCCGCAATATGCTTTGAATAGTGAATCTGTGTTTTTGGATGAGAATACAGCTCAGTTGGCATTGCTTTCCTGTTATGGACAGTTGACTACTTATGATGGTTTTGGGCAGGCTGCTCAGGAATTACTGGTGGGAGCATCCGGTTTGGGATGGGCACAGACAAATGCCAGTGATCAGGACCGTTACGTATCTCTGAACGTATCTTCTGGTTGTGTGATAACCAAGATGTTTTGGAGAAGTTTATATAAAACGGTCTCAGAGACAACATTTTTTATAGAGAATATGAAAGAGAGCCCATTGGACGAGGACTTTAAAAACGGATTAGTAGCACAAGCTAAATTTCTGAGGGGATTCTCATATTACCATCTGTTGACTACTTTTGGTGGAGTACCTTTGCGTAATACAATTCCATCTCTCAAGTCGCTTTCTATTCCGAGAGCTACTGAAGAAGAGATTGCAGCACAGATTGAAAGTGATTGGAAAGATGCTATTGGTGGATTGACTGAAACCGCAGATGCCGGAAAAGCTTCGGGACTTGCAGCGCATGCTTATTTGGCTAAACTATATTGGTATTTGGCATGCCAGGGAAAACAAGCTTCGGGTAGCAAGACTTATTGGGAGTTAGCTTTGGAACAATGTGAATTTGTATATGGAAAATTTCAATTGGAACCAAACTATTCAAACTTGTTTGTACAACATTCAAACTCGAAAGAATCTATATTCCAACTCAATTTTTCAACAGAATCTTCTACTACCGGTAATCGTGGAAGTTGGATATTTGCTCCTCAAAACTCTACAGCCGGTATATCATGGGGACGTATTCGTATTTCAAAAGCTTTTCATGACTATCTGAAAGGTACCTATCCGGACGATCCGAGATATGGTGCAACTGTTCTTTCAACATGGGTAAATAAGAGTAATGGTGAAAATCAGTTTGCTTATCCGAAATTGAGTTACAAAGAGGGTCGGGTTACTCATAATGTAGAAATAAATTATAGTATATGTAACGATCCTACCAATCCTACAGTTGAAGAGTTAGAGGCGGTTGATGATAAGTTGGTGAAACGTTTTGTACAGCCTACCGGAGAACATTACGGATGGTCTTATTATAAGAAAGCGATGGACTTGAATTCTACTGCTCAAAATTCGCATATGAATCTTATTGTATATCGTTATGCTGATTTCTTATTGATGATGGCGGATGTGCTGAATGAATCTGGTGAAACAGGAAAGGCTATTAGTCTGGTGAAAGAAGTATTACAGAGAGCGCGGCAGTCAGGTACGCCGAATGCTGTTTACCCTAAGGACTGGGAAACTAATCTTACTAAAGATCAGGTGAGAGATAAAATATTCTGGGAACGTTTGGTTGAATTGGCTGGTGAACAAACGATGTATTGTGATGCACGCAGACGAGGAACTGAATATTTGAAGAAGGTTTTGGAAATTCAGAATAATCATCATATTACAAGAGCTATTGTTGAGAACAAGGAATTAGGTGAACATCGATTTAAAGAACGTCTGTTTAATAATGGAGATTTAACGGAAAATTTCTTGAAGAAAAATTTGCGGTTACCTATACCACAGGAAGAATTGAATACTAACGAGTCAATATCTGCCAGCGATCAAAATTACGGATACTAATTTTATTATTCTGTTGATTTGTAATGAAGCAGCAGAAACATCCGAAAGAGTTTTGTTTTCTGCAACAGGGGTAGTAGCATGGTTTGCTACTACTCTATTTAAGAGCTATCGTTTATTGTTTTTGTTCTTTCTTTCAAATAAAATTCAAAAAAAGACATATTTGGGACATTTTTGGAATATATAAAATTATTTTCGAACATTGGATTAGTACCTGCTGTCGTAAATTTGTATTTAAAAGAAACATAGAACTACTAAATAATAAAGGGTAGAGAAATTATTGTATTTATATTAATCTTGTTTTACCATGAACCGACCAGACTTAAAAATAGTTTATCCCTTTGCCGGATTGGCAACATTGGCTGTCGTAACTTCTTGTCAACAACAAAAAAAGGAAGAAGCAAAACCATATAATATTGTATATATTATGACGGACGACCATACGGCTCAAATGATGAGTTGTTATGATACCCGTTATATGGAAACTCCTAATCTGGATCGTATAGCCAATGATGGTGTACGCTTTACCAATAGTTTTGTTGCTAATTCGCTGAGTGGTCCAAGCCGTGCCTGTATGATTACCGGTAAGCATAGTTGTGCCAATAAATTCTATGATAACACGACTTGTGTTTTTGATAGTGCACAACAAACTTTTCCGAAGTTGTTACAGAAGGCTGGTTATCAGACTGCTTTGGTAGGGAAGTGGCATTTAGAGAGTCTGCCTACAGGGTTCAACTACTGGGAGATAGTGCCAGGCCAGGGCGATTATTATAATCCGGATTTTATTACTCAGGATAATGATACGATTCAGAAACAAGGTTACGTCACAAATATTATCACAGATGATGCTATTGACTGGATGGAGAACAAACGGGATAAGGATAAACCTTTCTGTCTGTTGATTCACCATAAGGCTATTCATCGTAATTGGATGGCAGATACCTGTAATCTGGCACTGTATGAAGATAAGACATTTTCTCTTCCCGGAAACTTCTTTGATGATTATGAAGGCCGTCCGGCTGCTGCTGCACAGGAAATGAGTATTGTGAAGGATATGGATATGATCTATGACCTGAAAATGCTTCGCCCGAATAAGAATTCACGTTTGAAATCTTTGTATGAGAAATTCCTCGGACGTATGAATACGGAGCAGCGGGCTGCCTGGGATAAGTTTTATGGTCCGGTGATTGATGATTTTTATAAGCAGAACCTAAAAGGAAAAGAACTGGCCAACTGGAAGTTTCAACGGTATATGCGCGACTACATGAAGACAGTGAAATCTCTGGATGATAATGTAGGGCGTGTACTCGACTATCTGAAAGAAAAGGGAATGCTGGACAATACGTTGGTGGTTTATACTTCCGATCAGGGATTTTATATGGGCGAACATGGCTGGTTTGACAAACGCTTTATGTATGAGGAATCTATGCGTACTCCGCTTATAATGCGTTTACCTAAAGGATTCGACCGGAAAGGTGATATAACGGAAATGGTACAGAATATCGATTATGCACCTACTTTTCTTGAGTTGGCAGGTGCTCCTGTTCCTGATGATATCCAGGGAGTATCTCTATTGCCTTTGCTGAGAGGAGAGCATCCCAAAGATTGGAGAAAAGCGTTGTATTATCACTTTTATGAATATCCTGCCGAACACATGGTAAAACGCCATTACGGTGTTCGCACGGAACGATATAAGTTGATTCACTTTTATAATGATATAAACTGGTGGGAGTTGTATGATCTTCAGAAAGATCCTGCTGAGATGCATAACTTATATGGAAAAGCAGAGTATGAACCTGTAGTGGGAGAACTTAAAGAAGAAATGCTGAAGTTGCAGGAGCAATACAACGATCCGGTTCGTTTTTCACCGGAAAGAGATAAAGAGTAAAAAAAAGGAATATATTGATTTATGATGAAATACACCTTATCAATTATAATAGCGTTACTGTTTTCCCCTATGATAGCAGTACAGGCTGAAGATTTAACACAAACGATCTCTATAGTACCCACCCCTGTGCAAGTTGTGCCAGGGGAGGGGAGCTATCGTTTTTCGGAGAATACGGTATTTGCTGTAGAGAATGCAGGGCAAGCAGAAATCGCTCGTAATTTTATCGGTCTTTTTACTTGTGCTGGCGGATTCACTCCGTTGTTGAAAGAAGGAAGTAACACCGCGGATGTTTGTTTTATAACAGATCGTAGCTTGAAGAGTGAGGCCTATCGGTTGGATGTCACTTCGGATAAGATTGTGATTAATGCTTCGGATGTAAAAGGCTTCTTCTATGCCTTGCAGACGATCCGTATGTTGCTGCCGGCTTCTATAGAGAATGCAAGAAATGTAGGCGGAGATGTTGACTGGGCCATTCCTTCGGTAAAAATCAGTGATGAACCTCGCTTTGGCTATCGCGGGTTATTATTGGATGCTGCCCGCTTTTTTATACCCAAAAAGAATGTATTGCGCATCATAGATTGTATGGCAATGCTGAAAATAAATAAATTGCATTTTCATTTGTGTGATGATAACGGTTGGCGCCTGGAAATAAAGAAACACCCTCGTCTGACAGATATAGGTGCATGGCGGGTAGATCGTACCGACGTTCCTTTTCATTCCCGAAGGAATCCGATGTTAGGAGAATCTACTCCAATTGGTGGATTTTATACTCAGGAAGATATGAAGGAGATAATAGCGTATGCTACCGATCGCCAGATAGAAGTGATCCCTGAAATAGAGATGCCGGCACATAGCAATGCTGCCTTGGCCTCTTATCCCGGATTGGCTTGTCCGGTAGTAAAGAATTTCATAGGTGTATTACCCGGGTTGGGAGGTGCACATGCTGAGGTTATCTATTGTGCCGGGAATGACAGTGTGTTTACTTTTTTACAAGATGTGATTGATGAAGTGCTGGAATTGTTTCCTTCCCGTTATATTCATTTGGGAGGTGATGAGGCCAGAAAAACGAACTGGGAAAAATGTCCGCTTTGCCAGGCACGAATGAAAAAAGAGCATCTGGCCAATGAAGAAGATTTGCAGGGGTACTTTATGAAACGGATGTGCGAATATGTACAGAGTAAAGGCCGTGAAGTGATAGGCTGGGATGAATTGACGAATACGACTATACCGGACGGAACCATCATCTTAGGTTGGCAGGGATTGGGTACTGCTGCCTTGAAAGCTGCAGAGCAGGGACACCGGTTTATTATGACTCCGGCGCGTATTATGTATCTGATACGCTATCAGGGACCTCAGTGGTTTGAACCTGTGACTTATTTTGGTAATATAACTTTGAGGGATGTATTTGATTATGAACCGATACAGGATGATTGGAAACCTGAATATAAGTCTCTTTTGATGGGGATACAGGGTTGCATGTGGACTGAGTTTTGTAATAAACCTGAGGATGTGGACTATCTGCTCTTTCCACGTTTGGCAGCAGTGGCCGAAGGGGGCTGGGTTAAACCGGAATTGAAAGATTGGAATCGTTTTTTAAAAGGATTGGATGTATATAACTGCCATATTGCAGCTAAAGGAGTGGGGTATTCTCGTTCAATGTATAATATTCAGCATACAATAACACCTGAAAACGGGGCTTTAAAGGTTAATCTGGAATGTATACGTCCGGATGTGGAAATTCGTTATACGCTGGATGATAGTGAGCCTTCTGCAAAATCCCCCCGCTATATCAAAGAATTGACTATTCGGGGCGTACAAACTTTAAAGTGTGCTACCTTTGTGGGGGATAAGAAAATGGGAAAAACATTGATTTTACCTGTTATCTGGAATAAGGCTACCGGTAAGCCTGTTCTTGCCGATAATAAAAATGTGGAAGTAGTAACCAACGGGATACGGGGAAGCCTGAAACAAACAGACTATGAATGGGCTTCCTGGGAAAAAAGTGATACGGTATCTTTTACTATTGATTTATTGAAAAAGGAAACACTCCATACGGTTACAGTAGGGTGTATTACAAATTATGGAATGGCAATACATAAACCGGCATCGATAGAAGTAGAAATATCAGATGATAACCGTAAATTCAGGAAGGTGGGGACATTAAGCTTTACTCCTCAGGAGATCTTCCGGGAGTGGAATTTTGTGGAAGATCTGTCTTTGAATATCAACGGGAAACAGGCACGCTATATCCGTGTGACTGCCAAAGGACCAGGGGCTTGCCCGGAAGATCATGTACGCCCGGGACAGGAATCCAGAGTGATGTTTGATGAAGTGATAGTGAAGTAATTTAGTAGTAAGTAGCCCAGTAGTAAGTATTTTAGTAGTTAAGTACTATAAAAACATAAAACCATGAATAACTTATTAAAACGAATTTATCTGATGATACTGGCAGTGCTGGTTATCATTCCCGCTGCGGCACAACAACAGCCCGAATGGCAGAGCCAGTATGCGGTAGGATTGAATAAGCTGAATCCCCATACCTATGTCTGGCCGTATGCAACTGCTGCTGATGTGCAGAAAGGGGCTTATGAAGAATCTCCTTATTATATGAGTCTGAATGGCAAATGGAAGTTCCATTGGGTGAAGAATCCCGATACCCGTCCGAAAGATTTTTATAAACCTTCGTTTTATACCGGAGGATGGGCCGATATTAATGTACCGGGTAACTGGGAGCGTCAGGGGTATGGTACGGCTATTTATGTAAACGAGACTTATGAATTTGATGATAAGATGTTCAACTTCAGGAAGAATCCGCCGTTGGTTCCATCTGAAGAGAATGAGGTGGGGTCTTATCGTCGTACTTTTACGATTCCTGCCGGTTGGGAAGGCCGTCGCGTGATACTTTGCTGTGAAGGGGTCATTTCATTTTATTATGCATGGGTAAATGGAGAGTTTTTAGGATACAATCAGGATTCTAAGACCCCTGCCGAATGGGATATTACCGACAAACTGAAAAAAGGGGAAAATACAATAGCCCTTGAAGTCTACCGCTGGAGTGCGGGTGCTTATCTTGAGTGTCAGGATATGTGGCGGTTAAGCGGTATTGAGCGGGATGTGTATCTCTACAGTACTCCCAAGCAATATATTGCCGATTATAAAGTGACCTCTATCCTTGAAAAGAATACTTATAAAGACGGCGTTTTCGAACTTGATGTGACTGTAGAAGGAGCGGCAACCGGAATAGCTACCATTGCCTATGAATTGCAGAATGAGGCCGGAAAAACGGTATTGAATGGTAGTCAACCGGTTAAATCCCGTGGTTTGAGCAATTTGATTACTTTTGATGAGAAACGTATTCCGGATGTTGAAAAATGGAGTGCAGAACATCCGAACCTGTATACATTGATATTGGAATTGAAAGATGCTAATGGAAAAGTGACTGAGGTGACCGGGACGAAAGTCGGTTTCCGTACTTCTGAAATAAAGGACGGTCGTTTCTGCATCAATGGTGTGCCTGTATTGGTGAAAGGGGTAAACCGTCATGAGCATTCACAGTTGGGGCGGACAGTAAGTAAGGAACTGATGGAAGAGGATATCAAGCTGATGAAACAGCATAATATCAATACCGTCCGTAATTCCCATTATCCTGCTCATCCTTACTGGTATCAGCTTTGTGACCGGTATGGCCTTTATATGATTGATGAAGCAAATATCGAATCTCACGGTATGGGCTACGGACCTGCCTCTTTGGCAAAAGACAGTACGTGGCTTACGGCTCATATGGATCGTACGCATCGTATGTATGAGCGTTCGAAGAATCATCCTGCCATTGTGATTTGGTCATTAGGCAATGAAGCCGGTAATGGAATTAATTTTGAGCGTACGTATGACTGGCTGAAGTCGGTAGAAAAGAATCGTCCCGTACAATATGAACGTGCGGAAGAAAATTACAATACGGATATCTATTGCCGTATGTACCGCAGTGTGGATGTCATTAAAGAGTACGTAGCCCGTAAGGATATTTACCGTCCTTTTATTCTTTGCGAATATCTGCATGCAATGGGGAATAGTTGCGGTGGCATGAAGGAATATTGGGATGTTTTTGAAAATGAACCGATGGCTCAGGGTGGTTGCATCTGGGATTGGGTGGACCAGTCTTTCCGTGAGGTAGACAAGGATGGCAACTGGTATTGGACGTACGGTGGCGATTACGGCCCTAAAGACGTGCCGAGCTTTGGCAACTTCTGTTGTAATGGTTTGGTGAATGCCGTTCGTGAGCCCCATCCGCATCTGTTGGAGGTGAAGAAGATCTATCAGAATATCAAGAGTACATTGGTTGATAAGAAGAACCTGACTATCCGTGTGAAGAATTGGTTCGATTTTTCGGATTTGAATGAGTATCTTCTTCATTGGAGTGTGACGGGAGATGACGGAACGATTGTTGCTGAAGGAAGTAAAGAGGTGACTTGTGCTCCGCATGCCGTAGTGGATATCACTTTGGGAGCTGTGAAACTTCCTAAAACGCTTCGTGAGGCTTATCTGAATCTGAGTTGGACGCGGGTGAAGGCTACTCCGTTAGTAACATCCGATTGGGAGGTTGCCTATGATCAGTTTGTACTTCCTGTATCTAAAAACAGTTGGTCCGGCAAACCTGCCAAAGCGGGGAACACAACGTTTGTAGTTGATGAGGCTACCGGTGCTTTGAAGTCTCTTTGTCTGGATGGAGAAGAATTATTGGCAAGTCCGATAACTTTGAGCTTGTTCCGTCCGGCTACGGATAATGATAACCGCGATCAGAATGGAGCTAAACTCTGGAGACAGGCTGGTTTGGACCATTTGACACAAAAGGTGGTTTCTTTGAAAGAAGGTAAGAATAAGACGACTGTGAAAGCTGATATTCTGAATGCCGAAGGAAAGAAAATAGGAAATGCCGAGTTTATATATGCTTTGAACCGTGATGGTTCTATGAAAGTGCAGACTACTTTTGAGCCGGATACTTCATTGGTAAAATCGATGGCTCGATTGGGAATTACTTTTGAAATGAAGGATACCTACGAAAATGTAACTTATCTGGGCCGTGGGGAACATGAAACCTATACTGACCGGAATCAATCGGGAAAAATAGGTGTTTATAAAACAATTCCTGAACGGATGTTCCATTATTACGTTGTTCCTCAGTCTACAGGTAACCGGACGGATGTCCGGTGGATGCAACTGACTGACGAACATGGGAAAGGTTGCTGGATAGAGGCAAATTCTTTATTCCAGTTTAGCACTGTTCCTTTCTCAGATGTAATATTAGAGAAGGCACGTCATATTAATGAATTGAAACGGGACGGCAAAATAACAATACATCTGGATGCTGAACAAGCTGGAGTAGGTACTGCTACTTGTGGTCCGGGAGTTTTGCCTTCCTATCTGGTTCCATTGACAAAGCAAACCTTTGATTTCACTATTTATCCTGTGAAGTAAAAAGAGAGAGAGTGATATATACTAATGAGGATATCTCCGGAAGGAGGTACCTCATTGGTTTTTCTGTTTTTCTTCCGGGGTTAAATCTATAAAATACCATGAACAAAATACCGGAAAATGATTTTATCCGATTAGCCTCATTGGATATACTTAGAGGTTTTGACTTATTTCTTCTTGTCTTTTTTCAGCCGGTGTTCGTTGCACTGGCACGACAGTTGAATCTGCCATTTCTCGATGAGGTTCTATATCAGTTCGACCATGAAGTCTGGGAAGGGTTTCGTTTCTGGGATCTTGTAATGCCGCTTTTTCTCTTTATGACAGGGGCTTCAATGCCTTTTTCCTTATCTAAATACAAAACTGCTTCTGTAGATTATTGGCCTGTTTACCGACGGATTCTTAAACGGGTTATTTTACTTTTTATCTTCGGAATGATTGTCCAGGGAAATTTGCTTGGATTTGATGGCAAGCACATTTATTTCTATTCTAATACATTACAATCGATTGCTGTTGGTTATTTTATTGCAGCAGTTATCCAATTACATTTTTCATTCAGATGGCAGATAATAATAACGCTGTTATTGCTTCTTGTCTACTGGATTCCTATGACATTTTTGGGTGATTTTACCCCAGCAGGAAATTTTGCAGAGCAGGTAGATCGATGGGTTCTGGGACGTTTCCGGGATGGAGTTTTTTGGAATGAAGACGGAACCTGGAGCTTTTCATCCCAATACAATTATACATGGATATGGAGTAGCCTGACATTTGGGGTTACTGTGATGCTTGGAGCTTTTGCCGGAAAGATAATGAAAGAGGGCAAGACGAACCGGAAAAAGGTGGTACAAATATTACTGCTTACCGGTCTGTTATTGATCGGTCTGGCAGAATTGTGGAGTTTGCAAATGCCTGTCATTAAGCGTTTATGGACAGCCAGTATGACGTTACTGTCCGGTGGATATTGCTTTTTGCTCATGGCATTGTTTTATTACTGGATTGATTATAAAGGGCATACACGGGGATTGAATTGGTTGAAAGTGTATGGCATGAATTCTATTACTGCCTACGTGCTCGGTGAGGTAGTGAATTTCCGTTGTATTGCAGCTTCGGTTAGTTATGGTTTGGAGCAATATTTTGGAAATTATTATCCAGTGTGGTTGACTTTTGCCAATTATTTTATTCTCTTTGTACTTCTGAGGGCAATGTATAAATGTAGGTTATTTTTGAAGGTTTGATTGTATAGATAGCATAACTAATTCCAAGAATAATATGAAAAAAGTTTTTTATTTATTATTTCTGTTTCTACTATGGACAGTTCCGGTGAGATCAGCTTATCAGCCTCAATATTCTGTGGCAGGTTTTTATCCGCTGGAGCACACAGGGCGTGAAGTATATTCGATGAATCCGGTCTGGCGTTTTTATAAAGGAAGTGTTCCGGAGGCTTATCGGGTAGATTTTGATGATGATAACTGGGCGGTTGTTTCATTGCCGGACGGAATAGAATATTTACCGACTGAAGCAAGTGGATGTATAAATTATCAGGGGGAAGTATGGTATCGTAAGCATTTCACTCCTGACAATAGTCTTAAAAGTAAAAAGCTGTTTCTCCATTTCGAAGCTATTATGGGGAAGTCAAAGGTATGGATAAATGGTCAGTTGATTAATGAACATTTCGGAGGGTTTCTGCCCGTAATTGCCGATATAACTCCTTATGTGACTTTTGAAAAAGAGAATGTAATAGCGGTATGGGCCGATAATAGCGATGATCCTTCTTATCCTCCCGGTAAGGCACAGGATGTATTGGACTTTACCTATTGCGGGGGTATTTACCGGGATTGTTGGTTGATAGCTCACAATGATGTTTATATAACTGATCCGAATTATGAGAATCAGATAGCAGGGGGTGGTTTGTTTGTGGCTTTTGATAAAGTGTCAGAGCAGACAGCAGATATTTTACTGAGTATACAAGTTAGAAATGACCGTAAACAGTCTTTTAACGGGAGAGTCGTTTATGAACTGTTGGATGCAGATGCTGAAAAGGTAGGTGAAGCTACTCACAAACTTTCTGTTGGAAAACAAAAGGCTGCGGTTGTTGCCAATAAGATCAGAATTTCTGACCCTCACCTTTGGTCGCCGGATTCTCCTTATTTGTATCAACTGCATGTATATGTACAGGATAACTACGGAAATACGATTGATGGATATAAGCGCCGTATTGGTGTACGCAGTATCGAATTTAAAGGAAAAGACGGTTTCTGGCTGAATGGAAAACCTTATGATGCTCCATTGATTGGAGCCAATCGCCATCAGGATTTTGCTGTTGTAGGCAATGCACTTTCTAACAGTATGCACTGGCGGGATGCGAAGAAGTTGAGAGATGCAGGACTGAAAGTGATCAGGAACGCCCATTATCCACAAGATCCGGCTTTTATGGATGCTTGTGATGAACTTGGACTTTTCGTGATAGTCAATACTCCGGGATGGCAGTTCTGGAATGAGGCTCCCGAGTTTGCTCAGCGGGTATATTCGGATATCCGGAACATGGTGCGGCGAGATCGTAACCATCCTTCTGTATGGATGTGGGAACCTATTCTGAATGAGACCTGGTATCCAGCCGACTTTGCACAGAAAGTGAGAGATATTGTGATGGAAGAATATCCATACCCTTATTGCTATACAGGTTGTGATTCTGAGGCTAAAGGGCATGAATACTTCCCTGTGCTTTTCAAACATCCTTATTTGGGAGGAGTAGATAAAGAGGAAGCAGAACATCCGGAAATAACGTATTTCACTCGTGAATGGGGCGATAATGTAGATGATTGGAGTTCGCATAATTCTCCCAGTCGCGCCAGCCGTGCCTGGGGAGAAACACCTATGTTGATCCAGGCACAGGGATATGCTAATCCTTCTTATCCGTATACTTGCTATGAAACGTTGTTCCAAACAACCCGTCAACATATCGGAGGCTGTTTGTGGCATTCATTCGATCATCAGCGGGGATATCATCCCGATCCGTTTTATGGAGGGATTATGGATGCTTTCCGCCAGCCCAAATATTCATATTATATGTTTAAGTCACAGCGTAGTCCGAAAAAGACAGATTTGATTGCCGAAACCGGGCCAATGGTATTTATTGCGCATGCTATGACTCCTTTCTCACCAAAGGATGTGACGGTTTACTCCAATTGTGAAGAAGTTCGCCTGACGGTATTTAAGGATGGTAAACAGTATAATTATAAAAAAGAAAAAAGAGAGAAAGGGATGCCTTCGCCTGTGATAACATTTAAAGATGTATATGATTTTATGCAGGATAAGGCTTTGTCCCGTCAGAGAAAACAAGCAGATGTATATATGCTTGCAGAAGGACTTGTGGATGGAAAAGTAGTGGCTACTCATAAGGTGTCGCCGTCGCGTCGTCCTTCCAGGCTTTTGTTATGGGTTGATAATGAAGGTATGAATATGGAGGCTAACGGTTCGGACATTGTGACGGTGATTGCTGCTGTTGCCGATGATAATGGAAATATTAAGCGTTTGAATAATTATTTTATTCGTTTTGAAATAGAGGGTGAAGGTGTAATTTTGGGTGGAGAGGATGTGATGGCCAATCCGCGTCCTGTACAGTGGGGTACGGCACCTGTGCTTGTGAAGTCCACGACCACTCCGGGAAAAATTAAAATTCGTGCTTCTGTATTGATAGAAGGTAAGCAGATGCCTGCCAGTGAAACGATTGAGATAGAAACACATCCGGTCACTTATCCTTTAATTTTTGATGTAGCGGAAGAAAACGCAGCCGTTAAAATGGTTCGGGAGAAAAGTGCAGATAAAGTGGGAGATGAAGATTGCGCCCGTGAAGTTAAGAAGTTGCAGATGGAGCTGAATCAATATAAATTAAAAGAAGTGGAACAGCAACAAACTGATTTCGGAGAAAAAAGATAATATTCACCACAGAGTTTCACAGAGTCACACAGAGTTTTATTTAATTTAGTTTCAACAATAACACTCTGTGGTACTCTGTGAGACGCTGTGGTAAATATAGTGAAGTAAACGTAAATATTCAACCAATGAAAAAGCTTTTATTATCAGTCATTCTGTTCGCTTCGATTTGTAGTGGACAGGCACAAAATGAGAAAGGGTATTATGTGAAGCATCTGGAGTTTCCACAGAATGCCACGCTTCAGGAGAAAGTAGATATGGCGGCGAGGTTAGTGCCGACTCCACAGCAATTGGCCTGGCAACAGATGGAGCTGACAGCATTCCTGCATTTCGGTATTAATACTTTTACCGGGCGTGAATGGGGAGACGGGACGGAAGATCCGGCTTTGTTTAATCCTTCACAGTTGGATGCAGAGCAGTGGGTACGTACACTGAAAGATGCCGGTTTTAAAATGGTCCTTTTAACGGCTAAACATCATGATGGTTTCTGTTTGTGGCCTACCAAAACTACAACCCATTCCGTAGCCTCTTCTCCTTGGAAGAATGGTAAAGGGGATGTTGTGAAAGAACTTCGTGACGCTTGTGATAAATATGGAATGAAGTTCGGTGTTTATCTCTCTCCATGGGACAGAAACGCTTCATGTTATGGTGATTCTCCGAAATATAATCAGTTTTTTATTCAACAATTGACGGAGTTGCTTACTAACTACGGAGAAGTACACGAAGTGTGGTTTGACGGTGCAAATGGTGAAGGTCCTAACGGGAAAAAACAGGTCTATGACTGGGATGCATTTTATAAAACGATTCAGAAGTTGCAGCCCAAGGCTGTGATGGCTATAATGGGAGATGATGTACGTTGGGTTGGCAATGAAAAAGGAATTGGCCGTGAAACGGAATGGAATGCTACGGTACTTACTCCGGGAATCTATACCCGTTCGGAGGAAAATAATAAACGGTTGGGAGTGTTCAGTAAGGCAGAAGATTTAGGGAGTCGTGATATACTGAAGAATGCAACCGAACTCTTCTGGTACCCGTCTGAGGTGGATGTTTCTATTCGTCCGGGATGGTTCTATCATAAAGAAGAGGATAGCAAGGTGAAAAGTCTGAAGCATCTGGCGGATATTTATTTCCAATCCGTTGGTTACAATTCTGTCTTGTTATTGAATATTCCGCCGGATCGTCTCGGATTGATTAATGAGGCGGATGTGACTCGTTTGAAAGAGTTTGCCGAGTATCGTAAACAGGCTTTTGCAGATGACAGGGTGAAAGAGGGGCAGAAGTTATGGGAGGCTACTCCGAATGGAGAGCGTACCTATAAACTGAAATCCGGTTCGGAAATAAATGTAGTGATGTTGCAGGAAGATATCGCAAGAGGACAGCGTGTGGAAGCTTTTTCTGTGGAGGCACAGACTGCTGATGGTTGGAAAGAGATAGCTCAAGGGACTACGGTTGGTTATAAACGTTTGTTGCGCTTTCCTGATGTAAAGGCCAATCAGTTAAGAATTAAAATTAAAAATTGTCGTCTGACTGCTAATATCAGCCGGGTAGCAGCTTTCTATGTGGCTCCTTTGCAAGAAGAAAGTGAAGAGGTGGATTGGAATAATTTGCCGCGTACTACCTGGAAACAGGTGTCTGATTCTCCACTTACCATTGATTTAGGTAAATCGGTAATATTAAGTGCTTTTACATATGCTCCTGCTAAGGCAGAGGCAAAACCGACTATGGCATTCAGGTATAAATTCTTTGTAAGTACAGACGGAAATAATTGGCAGGAAGTACCTGTAAATGGTGAATTTAGTAATATTATGCACAATCCTCTTCCGCAAACAGTACCATTTAAGGAAAAAGTGAAAGCACGTTTTATCAGGTTGGAAGCTACTACGCCGACCGACACTCCTGCAAAGGTGGAAATAAATGAGATTGGTGTAACTGCTGAAAAGTAAATTAAAGCAGTTTCTAAGTTGTAACAGAAAAAATCTATTAAACAAGAAAATACCATGAATGTAGATAAGCGTAAATTATGGACTGCTGCTTCTGTCTTGATTTTATCCGGACCGCTAACAGCCCAGCAACAGCCTAATATCATTCTCTTTTTGGTGGATGATATGGGGTGGCAGGATACTTCGGTTCCTTTCTGGACAGAGACAACGGAACTAAACCAGATTTATCATACGCCCAATATGGAGCGACTGGCACAAATGGGGGTTAAGTTTACTCATGCTTATGCCAACTCTATCAGTTCACCATCACGGGTGAGCCTTTTCACCGGAGCTAATGCAGCAAGGCACCGGGTGACTAACTGGACCTTGAAAAAAGATGTTTCAACAGATCGTAATGATGATTTGTTGACATTTGGTGATTGGAATTATAATGGCTTGTGCCCGCAGGAAGGTATACCTTACACTTTTTATGCTAAATGTCTGCCGGAATTGCTTCGTGAAAACGGATATACGACCATGATGGTAGGTAAGGCGCATTTTGGCTCCTTGGATACTCCGGCTGCTGATCCGTTGACTATTGGTTTCGATTATAACATCGCCGGACATGCTGCCGGGGCTATGGGAAGCTATCTGGGAGAAGAAGGGTATGGTGCAAGCGGAAATCCGGAATGGGCAAAGATATGGGCAGTACCGGATCTGGAGAAATATCACGGTACGGATACTTTCTTGACTGAGGCTTTGACTTTGGAAGCCAAAGGGCTTATGGACAAAGCACTTGCCAAAGAAAAACCATTCTTTTTGTACATGAGCCATTATGCTGTTCATGCTCCTTTTGCTACTGACAAAAGGTTTTATGATAGATACGTAACCAAAGGGTTATCGCATAAGGAAGCGCAGTATGCCGGATTGGTGGAAGGCATGGATAAGAGTTTGGGAGACCTTATGGATTATCTGGAAATAAAAGGTATTACTCAAAACACAGTTATTATCTTTATGTCCGATAACGGGGGATATACCATTGGACGTACAAATAAAAATTACCCGTTGAGTGAGGGAAGGGTTCATTAAAAGAAGGTGGGATTCGTGAGCCAATGATTGTTTATTGGCCGGGAGTCACACAACCTGCTACTGTGAATACAACCCCTGTGATTATAGAAGATTTCTTTCCCAGTATACTGGAGTTAGCCGGTATGAAAGGGAAAATACATACTCCACAGACTATTGATGGTAGAAGTTTTGTTGCACAGTTAAAAGGGAAACAGGGAGATCAAAAGAGACCTTTGTATTTTCATTATCCTAATAACTGGGGAGAACGGCACGAAACGACCGGTGCTCCGCAAAGTGCTGTTATTGAAGGAGACTGGAAGTTGATTTACTACTATGAATCGCAGACATCGGCTCTGTTCAATCTGAAAGAAGATATCTCGGAACAACATAATCTTATCGGCGAAAAAGCATATCAGAAGATAGCTTTGAAACTGGCAAAGGATTTGACCCGCCATTTAAAGAAGACAAATGCTACTATGCCTGTAGTAAAAGCTACCGGAGATTTTGTGAAATACCCGGATGGGGCAGGAGTGGAATAATGGAATATTAGAAACTGTTTTGATTTTCTTTTTAAAAGTTTTTATTAGCACCTTCTGAGTTTATTTTCGGTCTTTTTACCTGTTTTCATTTGTCACATAGCCCGCTATGCTCCTCATTAAAACAGATGAAATCCTCAAAAATAACTCTCAGAAGAAAGCTAAAATAAAATCAAAACAGTTTCTTAATGTATCTCTTTCAGTTCAAAATCAGTATATATAGGTAGATGGTCACTGTATCCACCTAAATATTTCATACCATAATAAGTGCGGAAAGGTTGTTTTCCACCATATTTATCATCATCGGATAACAGAAAGGGCAGGCGGCTTACGTTTGCCCTTTCTTCATTGGTAAAGAAAGGTGCAGAAACATTCAGAAGAGTGCCGGAAACAATCATGTGATCCAATAGCCCCCATTCTCCCTGATATTTATAAGAGCCGAATGTATGTTTTCCGGCTTTGGCTTTTCCGGCTAATAAATGATAGAGTTTTAATGCCTGGGGATAGGGAGGAGGTGCAATGGCTGCAAGGACTTCCGCAATGGATTTATTTTCCGGATAGTCATTGAAGTCTCCCATGATGATCAGTTGTGGATGATGGCGGGAGGTTAGTATACTGTCTGCTTCCAATCGGATTTTCTTTGCAACAGACAGGTGATAAGGTTCCGATTCTTTGGCTCCTCCTGAACGGGAAGGAAGATGAACTACCAATACATCCAGGCTGTCTCCGGTGGATAAAAGTCCGCATACGTGGAGAATATCTCTTGTAGGGCGCTTGTGTAAATGGACGTTGTCTATTGGAACAGATCGATGGAATAATAATTTAAAACGGTCACGCTGATAAAGCAAGGCCACATTGATACCCCGTTCGTCGGGAGAGTGAGTCATAACATAACGATATCCATGTTCTTTTAAAGGGGAGTAATGTACAAGATCCCGCATGACACTGTCATTCTCTACTTCGCAAAGTCCTACTAATGCAGGAGGAGTCCATTCTCCAACCGCTGTAATAACACGTGCTATACTTACCAGTTTCTTTTTGTAACGGCTGTAATTCCAGTGACGAAGCGCATTGGGGAGAAATTCATAATCATTCTTTAGAGAGTCATGACGGGTATCGAACAGGTTTTCCACATTCCAGCACATCACACGGAAATTCTTTTCTTTTTGCGCTGTGAGTAAGGAGGGGGATAAGAAAAGGAATAATAAGATAATTATCCCTTTATTCATTTTCTTCTGTTTTTTCTTTCCATTCGTAACATCCGGCATCCGGTGCTTCATCTTCAAGACGGGGCATTCCTTTTAAGTCCTGCGGATAGTTACGGGCATCTTCAGCCAATCCTATATTGATGGCTGCTGATTTTGGAGTTAATTGGAAATCGTACAATTGTTCTCCGCGTTTGTCTATCAATTGGAAGTTATCATCTTTTTTCCATATAACATTCACTATCTTATCATTTTTCTCCTCTATTGAGTTTATAAGGCAATAGGAGAAATAATAATTGAAAGGTATAGAAGAGTCTTTGGAACGTCCGCCACTAATCTCATCACTGGACGAACCGGCTATGATACAATTACGGAACGCAGCTAATGTCAGTGGGTAAGCAATTTCTTTCTTCTCGTTGCTGAGGGCAAGGGCGACCCCTTGCTTGATATCCCAACTGTAATAATTGGCCAGTGTGCAGTGTACGAATTCATAATCACCTCCAAGCAGGCTGACACAGTGGTTGCCGGCATTACTAATCTCACTGTTTCCTATGGTTGCCTGGCAGGAAGTCATTTCCAATCCGTTGCCCGATACCTGGCGGATAACAGAATTAGTAAGTGTGAGTTTCTTTCGGTCTACAGCAGCCGAATCGCAGCGGATACCATATATTCCTCCGTGAATATCGACAAAGTTCAGTGAATTCTCATAGCTGGAGGTGTGGAAGCGAATACCATCCCATTGACCCGGCAAACGGTCGTAGGGGAGGTTAGAGAACATTTTATCAGTACGGTCGCCCCGGAATACAACAGGAGCATTCAGTGTGCCTTCTGCCACAAGTTGTCCATGTACCTGTATACTTGATTTACCATGGAAATAAAGGCGTGTTCCGGCGGCAAGAGTAAGCCGTGCACCTTCTTTTATGCTTAAACTATCATAAATAACGATAGGGCGGGACGAGCTGATTAGTGTGTCCTGGGTGATTTCTTTTTTACGTAAAGAAAGAAAGTCTTGTCCGTATGCTTGTAATTTAACATCCTGCCAGTTACCATTCGTGATAAACACGATGGAGTCTTTTTTGAAAAAAGGAACATCACGGTCTCCGGGAGCTAACGTAGCTTCTACAAAAATAAGCAAGCTATCTTTGCCCCGTAATTCAACGTCTGAAAAGTGGCTGCCTTTAGCTCCGTCTACATTGATACGGAAACCGGAGTTGGCTGCATCTGCTAAGGTGATGGATGAAATGACCAGCGACTCCTTATTGCGATTGTACACTTTTAGCTGATAAGTGGAGGTACCGATACCTGCAAGTACAGTATCCATACGCAGGGTGTCATAAGAGAAAGCCAGTTTGAGAGAAGAATCGGTAGAAAAGTTCTCATCGTCACAAGCCGAAAACAATGCCAGACCTGTAAACAGAAAGAGGAGAATATGTACCAGATTTCTTTTCATACCTTAATCTTATATATAAAAATCAGGCACGGATAGAGGAATCCGTGCCTAATATTAACGGCAAATGCGTTGGTTTATTATTTCTTTTCCGGGATATTTGCCAGTACGTCCAGCAGATGACGCCAGAATTTATCTACCGAAGGAATGTGCATACGCTCATCCGGTGAGTGAACTCCGGTCAATGTAGGACCAAAGGAAATCATGTCTAATGAGGGATATTTGTCGAGAAAGAGTCCGCATTCCAGACCGGCATGGATAGCTTTAACTTTAGCGTCTACACCAAACAAACGTTTGTAAGAGGCGGCTGCCACTTCAAGGATGGCTGAGTGTGGGTTGGGTTTCCAGCCTGGGTAGCCTTCTCCGAAACTGACCTTTGCACCTGCCAGTTGGAAAGCTGCACGAACTGTATTTGCCATGTCGTTGCGGGCAGAAAGGATAGAACTGCGTTGGCTGGTTTCAATGCGGATGACGTTATCCGGTTTCATCTTGACAGATGCCAGATTAGTAGATGTTTCTACCAATCCCGGAATATCCTGACTCATGGCATATACTCCGTGAGGTACTGCATAGAGTGCTTTGAGTAAACGGGCGGTAGTATCCTGATCAATTGCTTTAGCACGGGGAGCTTCTGATTCTAATACAAGTTTTAAATCAGGTTCTGTTACGGCAAGTTCGTTCTCTACTTCAGCTGTGAATACGTTGAGATCTGCCCGTACGTCGTGTTTGGCATCTTCAGGAACAGCACAGATGGCATATGCTTCGCGAGGGATGGCATTGCGTAGGTTTCCTCCATTGATTTCGCACAGATATAAGTCGTACTTCGTACTCATCTGACTAAGGAAGCGATTTAGTATTTTATTGGCATTGCCACGTCCCAAGTGGATATCACCACCGGAGTGTCCACCTTTCAGGCCTTTCACTTCTACTTTAAAGAAGAAATATCCGGCTGGAACTTCTACCTCTTTATATGTGAATTCGGCAACAGAATCAATTCCTCCTGCGCACCCGATAAACAGTTCTCCTTCGTCTTCTGAATCGAGGTTCAACAGGATATCTCCGTTCATAAATCCTTCTTTCAGGGCAAATGCTCCGGTGAGTCCGGTTTCTTCGTCTACAGTGAACAAGCACTCCAATGGTCCGTGCTCAATAGTATCGTCGGCAAGGATAGCAAGTTCGGTGGCTACACCGATGCCGTTGTCTGCTCCCAGTGTTGTACCTTTTGCTTTCAACCATTCACCGTCTATTTCTGTTTCAATAGGGTCCGTGAGGAAGTCATGCTCCACATTATTATTCTTTTCGCATACCATGTCTACATGCGATTGTAATACTACGGTTTGCAGGTTTTCTTTGCCTGGAGTAGCAGGCTTCTTGATTAATACGTTTCCGGCTTCGTCTACTTTTGTTTCCAGATTATGTTTTTCTCCGAATTCTTTTAAATATGCAATAATTTTTTCTTCCTTCTTTGAAGGACGTGGCACTTGGCATATTTCTGCGAAATACTTGAATACGCCTGCCGGCTTTAGTTCTTGTTTTTCCATTCTTTTTCTTTTTATTTAAGTGAATGATTAAAATTTAACGTCATTCTGCTAAATATGGTTAAAACTCTTGAGGTTTATGAGCACGTTTCTCTTTTTTTATAATAAAAAAGGCGGTTGAGTCCATACAAAAGTCTATATTTGCACCCACAAAATTAATAGAAATGCTTAATACAATACTGTTTACTCTGTTAATAGTTGCTATTTGTCTCGTATTATTAGGTCTCAAAGTCTTTTTTGTAAAGGGTGGAAAATTCCCTAATGGACATGTGAGTGGTAATAAATCACTGAGAGAAAAGGGAATTGGCTGTGCTCAGTCTCAGGACCGTGAAGCGCAACAAAAGCGTCGTTCTATTGCTGATCTTGAAAAAGCCTTAAATGATAGTATGAACTAATTAATTAAAAACTATATTTTACAAGTTATGAAGAGAATAAATTGCCTCATTAACGGTTTTGCTGCTCTTGCGATCATCGTTTTATTTTCACAATGCGCAGGTAAAGCTGACACACAAACTACGACAACTGGCGGAGAAGCAGCAACTGCTACTGTATCCGGTGATTTAAAAATCGCTTACGTTGAAGTAGATACATTGCTTTCCAAATATAATTTTTGCATTGACCTGAATGAGGCCATGATGAAAAAGGAAGAGAACATCCGTATGACGTTGAATCAGAAGGCTGCTGCTCTTGATAAGGAACAGAAAGAATTCCAAAAGAAATATGAAAACAATGCATTCATCTCTCCGGAAAGAGCTCAACAGGAGTATAACCGTTTGATGAAGATGCAACAGGATTTGCAGGTATTACAAAATAACCTGTCCAATCAGCTGGCTACAGAGAATCAGAAGAATAGTTTGCAGTTGCGTGACTCTATCAACGTTTTCTTGAAAGAGTATAACAAGACTAAAGGTTATAATCTGATTTTAAGTAATACAGGTTTTGATAATCTGCTTTATGCCGATAGTTCGTTTAATATCACACAAGAGATTATCGACGGTTTGAATGCAAGATATACTTCTGCTGCTAAGAAGTAATAGATAAAAAACTTAGAGCTAAAGGCAGTTTCGTGATAAACGGGGTTGCCTTTTTTCTTTATTAGTAATGAGTTCAAAGCTGACCGGAAATGAATCAGTTTACCACAGAGGACACGGAGGGCACAGAGATATTATTTTCTCTGATGAAACGCGGATGATCGTGGATGAACACAGATTAAAAAACTGTAGTTCTTTATTTTATCGTTATTTCCCTTTGCGAGAATTTGCGTTCATCTGCGTTTTAATAAAGATTTAAAACTCCGTGTTCTCTGCGTTCTCTGTGGTGAAATATTGATCAAAATCGCACTAATCTGCGTCAATAATGACCATTACTGATGTACCTTCCGATGCCGGAAATATTATTGTTGTAGTTTGGCTTCTTCCTGTGGAATACGGAAAGCTGTGTAGAGTTCGAGAATAGCGGCGATAGTGAGACATGCGATCCAGTCATTACCACGCGTGAAAAACATGAAAGCTCCGGTTAGTACAAGTGCAATTGCTCCGAATATTTGTTGAATACGGAGGCGCTTCAGTGTTTTACTTTTACCGCGAACGGGGGTATTGATTTGTGCCAGTGCTACAAAGCCTGCACCAATGGTATATATATAAGGTGCATAAACCCATCCGGTGATGAATACTGCTGCTCCAACAAGAGCCATGAGAGCGCCTACGGCGAAAAGTGCGGGTATGAGTTGCTTCATTATTTATCTTCAAATACGTAAATGTCTTCGTTCGGTTTCTTCATCAGATACTTTTCACGCGCTATCTGCTCAATGGCATCCGGATTACTGCTTAGTTCGTTGAGCTTCTTTGTATTCTCTTCGTAATCGGCACGGTATTTATCAATTTCACTCTGCAAGCGGCTGATTTCACGCGTGTATCCAATACGGCGAATGGCACTGTTCTCATCCAGAAAACCAATGATGGCTGCAAAAATCAGAATAGTGATAAGGTATTTATGCTTACCGATGAACTCCCAGATTGTTAGTAAATTGCCCATGATTTCTCCTTTAATTCTGAATGCAAAGATAAAACTTATAACTTAAAAGTTGCCACTTCTTGCCTAAAACTTCTCACTCGTCACTTATTACTTCTTACTTTTTTTGCGTACATTTGCAGTGAAAGCAAAAATAGGTTCACTTGACATAGCTCAGGCAGGCTTGCCTCTGTTCTCATTGCGCTATTTTTGTATAAACTCAAAAAAAACAGAGAGATTCTGACGTATGGAAAACTATATTGTATCTGCCCGTAAGTATCGTCCGTCCACCTTTGAGTCGGTGGTAGGTCAGCGGGCATTGACTACTACACTGAAAAATGCCATCGCCACACAGAAACTGGCTCATGCCTATCTGTTTTGTGGTCCCCGTGGAGTAGGAAAAACAACTTGCGCCCGTATTTTTGCCAAGACTATCAACTGTATGTCGCTTACTGCGGATGGAGAAGCGTGTAATGCTTGTGAATCTTGTGTGGCTTTCAATGAGCAACGTTCGTATAATATTCATGAACTTGATGCAGCTTCCAATAACTCGGTGGATGATATCCGTCAGTTGGTAGAGCAGGTGCGTATCCCGCCTCAGATAGGTAAGTATAAAGTGTATATCATTGATGAGGTGCATATGTTGTCTGCTTCTGCTTTTAATGCGTTCTTGAAAACGCTGGAAGAGCCTCCCCGTCATGCTATTTTTATTTTGGCTACAACGGAGAAGCATAAAATACTTCCTACTATCTTGTCGCGTTGCCAGATTTATGATTTCAATCGTATCAGTGTGGACGATACGGTACAACACTTAACTTATGTTGCTTCCAAAGAGAATATAACAGCCGAACCCGAAGCGCTGAATGTAATAGCACTGAAAGCAGATGGTGGTATGCGTGATGCTCTTTCTATCTTTGATCAGGTAGTTAGTTTCACCGGTGGGCATATTACCTATAAAAGTGTTATTGAGAATCTCAATGTGCTGGATTATGAATATTATTTCAGGCTGACCGATTGTTTTCTCGAAAATAAAGTAAGTGATGCATTGCTGTTGTTCAACGATGTATTGAATAAAGGCTTTGATGGCAGTCACTTCATAACAGGGCTTTCGTCACATTTTCGTGATTTGCTTGTGAGTAAAGATCCCGCTACTTTGGCATTGCTTGAAGTGGGAGCAAGTATTCGTCAGCGTTATCAGGAGCAGGCACAGAAGTGTCCGTTACCTTTTTTGTATCGGGCTATGAAGCTCTGTAATGATTGTGATCTGAATTACCGGGCCAGCAAAAATAAGCGTTTGCTGGTAGAACTGACCTTGATACAGGTTGCCCAGCTTACCATCGAGGGGGATGATGTGGGTGGTGGGCGTGGCCCTAAACAAGCTATAAAACCCATATTTACGCAATCTGTAGCTGCTCAGCAACCACAGACTGCTCCTGTTGCACCTCAAACTCAGCAACAAACTACAACTGCTCAACCGGCTCAGGCTGCTCCGGTTCAACCTGTTTCTGCTGTCGGATCTTCTACTTCGTCTCCTGCGGGTGTACCTGATGCTGTGGTGAAAGCCGCTGTGCAGGAAGAGAAGAAAATTCCTGTAATGAGTAAGTCCAGTCTTGGAGTGTCTATCAGGCATCCTCAAAAGGAAGCTGCTGCGCAGAGTACAACAGCTGTCCAGACACCTGCTCACGCACAGGTTCAACCTGAAGAGGATTATATATTCAATGAAAAGGATTTGAATTATTACTGGCAGGAGTATGCCGGTCGTCTTCCTGTGGAGCATAAAGCACTTGCTATGCGTATGCAGAATATACGTTTGACATTGCTTAGTGATGCTATTACTTTCGAGGTTGTGGTAGATAATGAGATTGTAGCAAAGGATTTCACTTCTATGATTCCGGATGTACAGAACTATCTTCGAAGCCGTTTAAAGAACCGGAAAGTGAGAATGACAGTCCGTGTCAGTGAGGCGGCAGAAAATGTACGGGCGTTTAGTCGTGTGGAGAAGTTCCAGATGATGGCAAAGAAAAACGAAGCGCTGTTGCATTTGAAGGAGGAGTTCGGGTTGGAATTATATTAGTGTAAGTTGTAAAGATTAAGCCAATATATGTAATGCCCCGTTACAATATATGTTATCATGGATAATAATATATGTAACGGGGCATTACATTTAATGCTGCTTTGTAGAGTTGCATACTTTTAGAAACGTCCCTTTCAATTCATCAGATGCTTATATCTCATTTGTCGTAAACAGGTCATAAAGTTCCTTTTCGTTTTGTTTTTTTTCTAATTCTTCCAGCGTATCTGCTTCGAACGATCTGAAGATAAGATACTGGAGATAGCAAAACTCCTGACCGGGCAGTATATCTTTCATCCGGTTGTGTATTTTATACAGAATTTCTCCTTCTGTGAAGGTTGCACCGTTATCTGCTTCCATATCATATACCTCCATGTGCCTTGTTTGCGGGCTGTAATAGCAAAGGGTGAAGGATGGTTGTTTAATCACGACAACATCCGGATTCCAGAAATGGTTTCCGTGTTCCGATTGAAATACGATTACTTCTCTTATAAAGGTGCGGTAATCCGTATATTCCGTTTCTGTAAACTTCCAGATGACATCTGCCAATATCACATCACTATCTTCCAAAGACGAGAAGAGTGATAAATCGCATTTCATTTCCTTTCTTGCTGTCCATCCTTTAAGAATCCATACATTCGCACTGTCAGGTTCTCCCAGGCTTTCCATATAAGGAGCGAGTTCATTCTGAAGTTTATATATCCATTCGTCCATAGAAATGTATTTTCCGTTATCGGGAAGGATTTCTATTTCAAAGTGAGGTGAGTTCTTTTCAGTCATTCTATTGTATCGGATTAGAATACAGGGTGTCTCATATGTTTTATCAGAATAATCCTCCATGTCCCATTCTGCACGGCAATGTTCCAGTTCACTCTTGAATTGGTCGAATGTTTCGTACTTCTTATTTTTGAAGTGCCATGGGAAATAGATATAATCTTGATAGGGAGTATCATGTTTTGAATGCCGGGTGCGAAATACCTTCTTTAATAGGAAGTTGAACTTACCATAGCACAACAGGAAGTTCAGCAGCAGGAGAATACCAGTAAGGAGTATCTGGTTCCAATTTCGAAGCGTGTATTTCTGCATATCGACAACCAGCTTCATTGCTGTATCATCGTAACGAATGGGAATGCATGTCTCTGAGTCTACTCCGCCATCGAATGTGCATACTCCTTTTACTACAACAGCGATACTGTCTGCTGTGATAAAGTGGAAACCAGTGTAATCATACTTGGCGGCATATTCCTTTCCTGTATTCCTTACGATTAGTTCGTCAAAATCAGTATATAGGGAAGAAAACATAAAATAAAGTATGATACTTTGTATGACGACAAAGTATAGCATGAGAAAAAACATGCCTTCTTCTTTGCGGATAGAAGGGAATACTTTTTTGGACATCACCCAGACAAAGATGACTGCAACGAGTATTGAAAGTAGCACGAGCGTTGGCGCAGCACCTTCTCCAATATGATTGTGCAGGTAATCTACCCGGGGAGAAGCATGGATCCAGCTTCCCGTCCTGCTCGTCCCGTCTTCTTCTATGATAATGCGGATAGATGTATTTAGTTCCCACTTTTTATGATCATAGTTTCCGGTTTCCATCAGATTGCGCAAGCTATCCTGTTCGCGCAATTCTGCCAGTTTTCGTTCTTTTCTTTGTTGCTCTTTTTGTTGTTCTTGTTTGGCCTCTTCTATGAATTGCAGTCGAAACAATCTGAACTTAAGGCTAAGTTTCGTAGCTTGTTCGGAAGAAATAGCATACATGCTCAGAAGTTTACTGTTTTTAATGTCCTGTGGGCTGACTGTTATTTTTTCACCCTGTTGCAACCAGAGTTTTAATGCCGGCGTGTAAACATCTGCTCTCATGTGTTTTTTTTCATTATGCTGGTAGGTCAGGTAACACAATAACTCTTTTATCTCCTTTTCATCCACTTTGGCTCCTTTTTCCAACAGATAACGCGTCATAGTAAGGTTGTGGAAAAAACTGATTTCTGCAGTGATGGATAATCCTAATGGTCCTTTTTTGTTCAGGTCGGCACCAGCCTTCAGTAGCATATCAATGGCTTCTTTCTGGTTTTCACTGGCTGCATAATATAATGGAGTATACCCCTTATTGCTTTTTTGCTCCACATCGGCACCGGCTTCGAGTAAGAATTTTATTTGTACTAAATCGCCTTTGGCGGCAGCTTTCATCAACAGTGTTTTTCCGTCTTCCTCTGCAGCATCCATCGGGACTCCCTCATTCAACATCTGACGTAATGTCAAAGTATCACCCGTTTTTATGGAGGTATATTGAGCCGGGAGAAGAGTTCTTTTTGTGTTTTGTGCCTGAATTGATAGGAAAAGAAGGCAACATAGAAGCTTCAATAGTAGTTTGGTCTTTATCATATCTAATAATTGTTGTTGAATCTAATCTACGAAAGTATGAAAAAGTAGAAATACATCCGCAAATGTCTTATAAACAAAAAGAAAGAGGAATCTCATTACTGAAATTCCTCTTTCTTTGGGGGGTGGAAGACCGGACTCGAACCGGCGACATTCAGAACCACAATCTGACGCTCTAACCAACTGAACTACATCCACCATGTTTGCGTTTCTCTAACGCGGTGCAAAGATAGATATAAACTTTTAATCTGCAAATATTCCATGAGATTTTTTTAATAAAAAGTGTACTCTTTTATTCCTTTGTTATGCTTCCTAAATAGTGATTGAGCATCATTTATGAAGATTTTCAGGTGGTTACGCTCTGTAACAGAAAGTGAGTCTGCAGGATAATTAATGGGATATAATATATGATTTTTTTTTCGGGAGAGAACGGGACGTGATGTCCACACTAAGCTATAACCACAATTGGCTACACGAGTGACACTGTCTTTTTCGAGTTCTAACTTAAATAGTAAACCACCATCAGTACGCCGGGCAGACATATTAGAGATGAAATTTCCGAGAGAATAGACTATCACATGCTGATTTCCGGTTATGCTGTCCGTAAGGAGCTCCATGGGTTGCACTACGTGTGGGTGCGAACCGATAATGTGGGTAACTCCCTGCTGTAATAACCAGTCTGTGAGATTCTTTTGTTCTTTATTGGGAAGTGACTGATATTCATCACCCCAATGCATACAGGCAATGAGGGCATCGGGATGTTGTGCCCTGGCAGCTTCAATATCTTGTGCCATTACTGCTTTATCGATATAGTTTACCACATTGGGAGAGGTTACTTTGATACCGTTTGTACCATAAGTATAATTTAAAAGGGCAATGCGAAAGCCATTCTTTTCCAGTAATAAAGGGTATTGTTGGTCACGTGATTCAGTATTGACATAAGTTCCTGCATGTGGAATTTGTAATGAATCGAGCATTAGCAAGGTCCTCTCTAATCCTTTTCTACCTTTATCAAGACAATGGTTATTAGCTGTTATCAAAACATCGAAACCTGCATCGCGAATGGCGAAAAGATATTCATCCGGTGCACTAAAGGCAGGGTAGCCACGATAGGGTTTCCCCCCCAATGTTACTTCAAGGTTTGCAATTGCAATGTCTGCCCGGTCTATTTCTTCCTTAACGAATTTAAAACAATCTGAGTAATCGTATCCTGTAGAGGTACGGGCGGCATTAATCTGCGCCTGGTGTTGCATAAGGTCTCCGGCAAAGAGGAGGGTGATCCGTGAGGTGGTAATACTATCTTTTGGGCAGGAAATAGAATCCGAAGTATTAATAACAGAATCTCTCCTTTCCTGCGACATGGATGTGCAGGAGTAGGAGAGAAAGAAGAGGATTACCAAAGAGATATTTCTCATTTATAGATGGCTTTTTTACCCGCCAACAATGTATTCTTCATTAAAGAAACAATAGTCATCGGGCCTACACCTCCCGGCACAGGAGTGATGTATGAGCATTTGGGTGCTACTTCGTCAAATTTAACGTCACCTGTCAGCTTAAAACCGGATTTTTTGGTAGCGTCGGGTACACGTGTGGTACCTACGTCGATGATTACTGCACCTTCTTTTACCATATTTTCTTTTACGAAGTTCGGTTGTCCTAAAGCGGCAATGATGATATCAGCTTCCTGGCATTCTTTTACCAGATCGCGGGATCGACTGTGGCAGACAGTCACTGTAGCATCGCCCGGATAGGCTTTTTGCATCATGAGGGCAGCCATGGGCTTACCGACAATGTTACTGCGTCCCAGCACTACGCACTTCTTCCCTGAGGTTTCTATCTTATAGCGTTTCAGCAGTTCAAGAATACCGTTCGGGGTGGCAGACACGTAGCAAGGCAATCCGATGGACATACGTCCCACGTTGATGGGATGAAAGCCATCTACATCCTTCCGATAATCGATGGTTTCGATTACTTTTTGTTCGGAGATGTGTTTGGGTAGGGGTAATTGTACGATAAAGCCGTCTACGTCCGCATCTTCATTGAGTTCGCGTACTTTGGCCAACAGCTCCTCCTCTGTCACATCACTTTCGTAGCGGATGAGGGAAGATTTGAAGCCGCAAACTTCACAGGCTTTTACTTTGGCAGCTACATACGTTTCGCTACCTCCATCGTGGCCAACAAGGATAGCAGCCAGATGAGGACGTTTGCCACCGTGGGCTACAATTTCTGCCACTTCAGCTGCAATCTCTTGCTTTACTTGCTCGGAAATGGCTTTTCCATCTATAAGGGTCATGTTCAATAGTATTTTGGTGAAGGACAAAAGTAAAATAAATAACTGAATCAGCCAAAAGGAATTCATTTTTTGTCAATAGCCGATTTATAGATTATTAATGGAGCGAAAAGCTTGGAGAAGAGGAGTCGGTATTTCATCAAAATAACGGTTATATGTGAAACTCACTCACTTTTTATTTGAAATCGGCTTGATTGGAACTCTTTTGTGAATTAATGGTACGAAAAAAGGAGAAAGCCATAGCTCTCTCCTTATATACTGGTTTTGTTTCAATCTACTTTATGATTAACGATGCCAAGGGCACAAAATAAAAAGACCAAAGTCAAACGTTTACTCCTTAAAAGATTAGCGTTTCATTTTTGGCATCATTTTACCCATCTTGCTGCCAGTTACCATCTTCATCATTTTACGAGTCTGATCAAATTGTTTCAGCAGGCGGTTTACTTCCTGAATAGTTGTACCACTACCTTTAGCGATACGGGTACGGCGCGAACCATTCAGTATTTCCGGATTGGAACGTTCTGCAGGAGTCATAGAATAAATGATGGCTTCAATGCTCTTGAAAGCGTTATCGTCAATATCAATATCTTTGATGGCCTTTCCTACACCAGGGATCATAGATGCAAGCTCTTTGAGGTTACCCATCTTCTTGATCTGAGCTATTTGGCTAAGGAAATCATTGAAGTCGAACTGATTCTTGGCAATTTTCTTTTGCAGACGTTTTGCTTCTTCTTCGTCGTACTGTTCTTGTGCACGTTCTACCAGTGAAACGATGTCACCCATACCTAGGATACGGTCTGCCATACGTGCAGGGTGGAACTGATCAATAGCATCCAGCTTTTCGCCTGTACCTACAAACTTGATGGGCTTGTTGACAACCGAACGGATGGAGAGTGCTGCACCACCACGGGTGTCACCGTCAAGCTTTGTCAATACTACACCATTGAAGTCGAGGCGATCATTAAATTCTTTTGCAGTATTAACAGCATCTTGTCCGGTCATGGAGTCTACCACGAAAAGGATTTCATTCGGGTTGATGGCTTTTTTAATAGCAGCAATTTCGTTCATCATCTCTTCGTCTACAGCCAGACGACCGGCTGTATCGACGATTACAAGATCGTATCCTTTGGCTTTAGCTTCTTTAATTGCATTTTGTGCAATTTCTACCGGATTCTTACTATCCGGTTCAGAGTACATCGGTACTTCAATCTGTTCAGCCAGTACACGGAGCTGTTCGATAGCAGCAGGACGATACACGTCACAGGCTACGAGCAACGGTTTGCGATTCTTTTTAGTTTTGAGCATCCGGGCCAGCTTTCCGGAAAAGGTAGTCTTACCTGAACCTTGCAGACCAGACATCAGGATAACAGCCGGATGACCATCTGTGTTAATTTCAACAGTTTCTCCACCCATTAACTGAGTAAGTTCGTCGTGAACGATTTTCACCATCAACTGGCTTGGTTTCACGGCAGTAAGTACGTTTTGTCCCAGTGCTTTCTCTTTTACTGCATCGGTAAAAGTTTTTGCTACCTTGTAGTTAACATCGGCATCCAACAGGGCTTTACGCACATCTTTCAGTGTTTCTGCTACATTGATCTCGGTGATTTGACCCTCACCTTTCAAAATCTTAAACGACCTCTCTAGTCTCTCGCTTAAATTATCGAACATATCTTATACTAATTACTGATTACTAAACTTATAGACCGGTTTACCACAGAGGATACAAAATTTTTAGTGAGCAGTGAATAGCGATAAGTAATTTAGTATCATGCAGCATGATAGTGCAGTCAGTTAATCACTAATCACTTATCACTACTCACTAAAAAACTGTACCCTCTGTATCCTCTGTGGTAAACCGGGATGCAAATGTACAAAAATCTCTTGTATTTATATCTTTTTATTCTGCCATTTTGCTTTTTTGAAGTAAATATAGCTTGTGGTAAGTAACAATGTATAGTACACAATCTCAATGGTAAAGCACCATTCGATGGGAGCTTTCAACCACATTCCGATGAAGATTATATACGAACCATAAATGACGATGGTTATTACTTCAAGTAACAAGGCAGCTTGTGTGTTACCGGTACCGGATATTCCGTTAAATACGATATTGGCTACGGAGGCTATGAGCATGGCAATGCAGATGACATAGACAGATGGAACAGACTCGGCTATCAGGGCAGCTTCATTTGTATAGATGGAGAGCATAGCTTGCGGAAATGTTGCGGTGATGACGACCAATGCCAGCATAACGAAGAATGAAAAACGGGCTATCTTATTGATGAGTGTCATTACGTATTGTATTCCTCCTGCGCCAATGGCGTTACTGACCAAGCTATTAGTAGTGGTGGCCAGTGCGTTTACCGGAATGAGCATTACGATGTATATGCTTCGCACAATATTGGCAATGGCAAGTTCACGTTGTCCCAACCTTTCTACAGCTACGAAGAATATGAACCAGGTAGCCATTGACAAGAAGTACTGCAACATAGTGAAGCAGGAGATACTAAGTATACGCATCAGTAACTGAGGATCGAAAGAACGTAATTTATTCAGGCCATACTTTTTCAGGTCGACGGTGATATACGTATAAATGAGGAAGAACAGAATGGAACTGGCTTCTGCTACTACAGAGGCAATGGCAGCGCCTTTGATACCCATTTCCGGGAAGCCGAAATGTCCGAATATCATTGCATAGTCCATCACTACGTTTGTCAGTGCCATGACGACGGCATTGATGGTAAGTACCTTTGTACGCGTAATGCCGATATAAAGTGCCCGGAACATTACGTTGATAAACGAAAAGAAGAATCCGTAGATACGCCAGTCCAGAAATTCCATTGTGGCATCGTATATGGATTCGGAGGAAACCAGCATCCGCATAATATTGCCCCCAAAAGCTTTTGTAAAGCTGAATAATAGCAATGCCATCAGCAGCATGAACATAACACCTTGTATCATTACCGGTCCTACGTCAGAATAGCGACCTTCGCCATTGCGGCGGGCAATCACAATTTGCGAACCGGTGCTAAAACCGAAAGCAATAGTAAAGATGCAGATATAAAAAAGTCCACCCATAGCCGAAGCTCCGAGTGCTACTTCACCTACACGTCCGAGAAAGGCGGTGTCAGTGACATTAATAACATTTTGTGCCAGTAAACTAAGAAGTATCGGGTAACTGACACTCCAAATTTGCTTGTTAGTGTACATAAATGAGCGTTTAGGTTTGCAATTTGCAAAGATAACGCTTTTATCCGGATATACTGTCGGGGGGAAGAGTTAAATCAATTGTGTGTTTGCCGTGTTTATCGGTAGTGACGATATAATCACCTCCGAAATGTTTCAATAACAGCTTATTTATTTCATGGCGGATGCTTGCTTGTTGTGAATGGTATTTCGGATCAGCCAGTGGGCTATTGATAATTTGGAAATGAATGATTCCTGAAGTATCGCTCTGGTTTACTGTAAAGGTAATTTTTCTTCTTTCTTTGCTTTTGTCCGGATAGATCAATGTGCTGAGCAAGGCTTGTGTTATCCGTCCGGTATCTGTTGTGATGTCCTGTGTGCTGATATTAGCCTTGAACAGAATTTCTATGACTCCCTCGTTTCTCATCTGTGCCATATAGATGGCATCATTACAAAGTGCAATTGCATCGTAAGTCTGTATTTGAAACTTCATCATATTGGCTTCGAGGCGGGATAGATCGAGTACATCATTTACCAGTTGTATCAGTTCTTCAGAATTCTTCTGGATGATGGCCGAATACTCTTGTCTCGTATTTTCGTCCATATTGGGTTCCGAAGCTATAAGTTGTGAAAAACCAACAACTCCGTTGAGAGGGATACGGATATTGTAGCTCATATTAGAGAGAAAATGATTTTTAGTCTCGTTAGCTTTCTCAATCATCAGGGTGGCTTTACGGGTTTCGCTTTCTGCTATCTTCAAAGCTTTTCGCACCTGGTAGGCACGTATCGTGAAGAAGATTAATATGATCAGGGCAATAGCGATAATGCAGAATACCAGAAGTTGGATTTTACTCTTCAACTGTTCTTCTTCAAGCTCCATTTTATCTATATGGTAGTTGCTTTGTATCAGATTCATTTGTTTATCGGACAGTTCGGTAATCAGTGAGTCTTTCATCTGTATAACCTTTTCGTAGATTGGTATTGCTTCCTGACTACGTCCGGCTTCGGTTAGAATATCAGCTTTGGCGGACAGTTGATTGACGTAATCGCTGCTGAAAGCGTCTTTTAATAGTACAACAGTAGAATCCAATTGGTTGATAGCACGGTTGTATTCTTTGCAAAGACGGTAATAAGAGGAATATGCATCGTGATAAAGTACCCGATACATAAAATAAGTATTGGAAGTGAGGTATTCGGTGCTTTTTTCAAGATGTTGGAGGGCCAGCAGAGGTTGTTTCATCTCTACATAATAATATGTATAGTAGATATCATTGAAAATCATCGGATCCTGAAAAGCCTCTTTCATCGTTGGATTTTCTGCGATATAATCAGAAAGAATTTTCTTTTGTTCATCCAGATACTTTTTCTGATCCTGGAGATCTTTGTTGGCTTTGCTGAGTGAGATAAGTTGGCAAAGTACGGAGTTTCTTACAATCACATTATTCATTTGAGGAAGAAGTTTATGAGCTTCTTCCAAAGCTTGTTTACCTTCTTTCCATCGGCCTGTACCCATATAGGCATTGGCGAGACATTGCTTGGCGCCTATCAGACCACGTATGTTCTTGGCCTCTTGTGCTTTCTTATACATTTCAAGCGACTTGTTGATAGCAAGCTCGATTTGCTCTCTGTAGGAGTATAGATCTATCTGGCATCTTTGTGAATCGAAGTAATAATCCCACAAACCAGCTTGCCGGGCGTAAGGCTCCATGTCCGATATCTTTTTGACTACGCTATCCAGCTCATTCTGATTATAGTAATAAATAACCTGAAAGTAGAGTGCGATTCCGGCATACTTGGGATTGTTTTGAGTGATAGCCTCCTTTAACAACATATTTGAGTAATAGATGCATTTGGGGCTTGTCTGTTCCATCCGTGTTATGCTTTGTATAGTGTGCAGGCGTAGAGAATCATGCGGCATGTCGGGCAACAGTCTTTCCAGACTATCAGCATTGGTTGTTGACGGAACTGCCAGACTTATCAGGATATGGCAGCATAAAGCGAATATGAAGATCAGTCGTTTCATTGTAGCTTTTTGTTTTTGGTTGCTGCATCTGGTTTTATAGGATGGGTGAACATGAAACGGGCACCTGCTGTATATTCCGGATCAATCCATATTTTTCCTCCGATCTGTTCAACAATAAGCTGGCAGATAGAAAGTCCCAAACCTGTACCCTGGGCGCCTTCATTCAGCTTTTCGAAGCGGTTGAATATCCGGTTTTGATTTTCCAGAGGAATACCGCAACCGGTATCAGTGACCGAAAAGATGGCGGTATCATCTGATTCTTTTTGTATCTCAAGAGTAATGGAACCTTCCGTAGTGAACTTTGTAGCATTAATTAGTAGGTTGATAAGTAGCTGTTGCAGGCGTGAATCATCGGTTAACAATGGCAATGATTCCAGTGTGGTGACAAAGTGAACATCGGCTTGCGTTTGCTTTACTTTCTTTACGGTGTCGATAACATTACGGCATATGACTACTGCATCACACTTTTTAAAATTAAATACCAATTTAGTCATATCCAGATTGGACAGGTCTATTACATCGTTGATCAGGTTTAATAGTAATTCGGAGTTTTGCTGTATGATATCATTGCATTGCCGCCGTGTTTCATTGTCAATAGAATCATCTGTGAGAATGGCGGAGAACCCCGATAGAGCATTCAATGGAGTGCGAATCTCATGACTCATATTTGAAAGGAACAGACTTTTGGTTTTGATGGAATTTCTTGCATGTCTCTGTGCTTTTTCCTGTTCTTCTTTTGAATGGCGCAAGCGTTTGTTTTCTGTTCGTATGTGGAAAATGAGTACTGTGATAAGAATTGATAGAGAAAGTACTACCAGAATACCCCATAGGATAGTCTGGTTACGTTCCTGTTGGTTCTGAATTTCCATTTGATCTATTTGATAAATGGTTCGCAGTTCGTTAATCTGACGCACATAGCTAAGATTATCCAAAGAATCCTGCAATATATTGGTCGTTTGGTAAATGAGGCATGCTTTGTCAGTTTGTCCTAATTTGGACAGAAGTTGGGCTTGCTGAAGATTTAACTGTATGTGCTGGTTAGGAGAGTAGGCTGGATTTATCTCTTTGGTGAGATTGCTATATTTCTCTAGAGCCAGATCATATTGACTACTTTGCTTATAATAGCTGGCATACAGGTAATTCAAAACAAAACGCATATATAGATTGTTATGTTCAGAGTTTGCTTTTGTAGCCTGTGTGATATATATGAGTGCTTTGTCTGGTTGATTGATTGCGACATAATAGTAGGCCCGGCATATCGAAACGTAAAAAAGAGTGGAAGTAGTTGGGTATTTGTCGAAAAGAGCTTCGAACTGTTTTAAATATGTAAGTGCCTTATCTGTATCTCTTATCTTTAACAGTGTGAGAATCAGATTTGGGAAAATATGTATTTTCAGATGATCTGCATCTTCCGAAGTGTTTAGAATATTTAATGCTTCTGTGTAAGAATCGATGGCTTGTTGTCTCATATTTGCACCCAGATAGGCGTCTCCGATAGCACGAAGGGAAAGGGCAATGCCTTTATCATAGTTCATTTCCTTGGCTTTCTCATACATGGTGTGTGCTTTATCTACAGCTATTGTAATATCACCACGAATAGCATATGCACTGGATACCAATTGTCTCAGATGAAAAAGGCTACTATATTGTTTGTTTTTTTCTAGTTGTGGATCAAGCTCTTTCTCCCATAAAATAATACTGTCGGCAGTTATATTTTTTGCATAAGGTAAGTTGTTGTCTATGAGAATTTGTAAGTCGGCAAGGTGTTCCGAAGTGTTATTCACAGAATAGACTGGGACAGAATATAGAAAACCGGCCAGCATTCCTAATATGTAATAGATATAAATTCTCACTGTTTGATGTCCTGTTCGCGATGTTTGGTGCAAAAATAAGTAAAAAGAGTGAAGATATCACGATATCTTCACTCTTTTTACTTATTTATTTTCTGTCTATCAGGTTCTGTACTCCAGGACCTTCATGATTGGGATAACCGAAGGTGACTACGCCAGTGTTTATCTGTGTCTACTTTTAGGCTGTAATAGTCATTTTGGGTCCGGCATTTGAGTACTAAGAGATTATATGTTTAGCTATTCATACTCATCAGGAACTCGTCGTTGTCTTTTGTCTTTTCAAGACGATCTCTTACGAAATCCATAGCTTCTATCGGATTCATATCTGCCAGGTATTTGCGTAGGATCCACATGCGGTCAAGTGTTGTCTTGTCAAGTAACAAGTCGTCACGACGTGTACTTGAAGCCACAATATTGACAGCTGGGAAGATACGCTTGTTGGATAGATTGCGATCAAGCTGCAGCTCCATATTACCTGTACCTTTGAATTCTTCGAAGATAACCTCATCCATTTTGGAACCGGTATCGATTAATGCTGTTGCGATGATGGTTAGCGAACCGCCATTCTCAATATTACGTGCAGCACCAAAGAAGCGTTTGGGTTTGTGCAATGCATTGGCATCCACACCACCGGACAATACTTTACCTGATGCCGGAGAAACGGTATTGTAAGCACGTGCCAGGCGTGTGATAGAGTCCAGGAAGATAACTACGTCATGTCCACATTCTACCAGTCTCTTTGCTTTTTCAAGTACGATACCTGCAATCTTCACGTGGCGTTCTGCCGGTTCATCAAAAGTAGAGGCGATAACTTCGGCGTTTACACTACGTGCCATATCGGTTACTTCTTCCGGGCGTTCGTCGATCAATAGCATTATCATATATACTTCCGGATGATTGGCTGCGATGGCGTTAGCAATATCTTTCATCAACAGGGTCTTACCTGTTTTAGGCTGAGCCACGATCAAAGCACGTTGCCCCTTACCAATTGGTGAAAACAGATCTACTACGCGTGCGGACATCGAATCGGAGTATCCGCCTTTACAGAGTCTGAACTTCTCATCCGGGAAGAGGGGAGTCAGGTGGTCAAAAGGTACACGGTCACGTACGAATGCGGCATCACGACCATCTATTTTAGATACTTTTACCAGCGGAAAGTATTTTTCTCCTTCTTTAGGAGGACGAATGATACCCTCTACTACATCACCGGTTTTTAGACCGAATAATTTGATTTGTGATTGAGATACGTAGATATCGTCCGGAGATGAAAGGTAGTTATAATCAGAAGAACGAAGAAAACCATAGCCATCCTGCATGATTTCCAGAACTCCTGTACCGGTGAGGATATCATCAAACTCATAAGGCTTTTCGCGCTCAATCACTTTACGTTCCGGAGCCGGAGCATTCTCTCCCATATTCTGCTGTTGGGCAGGTCTCTGCATAGGCAGGCGGGGGGGATTATTTCTTGGTGCGTTATTGTTGTTAGGATTATTGTTGTTATCGCGGGGACGGATAACGCGGGGACGCTGTTGGTTCTGTGCCTGTTCAGGAACAGGAGTAACCACAGGCTCTGTTTTGGTTGATTCGAATTTACCGAAAAGTTCTGTTGGTAATTCTACTTTCTCAGAAGGGAGATCTTCTATTGGGATAAAATCGTCATCAGCACCTTCGGATAAGATATTGCTTTCTTCATCGATAACTGCTGGTGCTTTGGGTTTAATAATGGGCTTTGAAATAGGTTTTGTCTCTATTTTCTTTACCTCAACCTTTTTTGCCTCTGTCTTTTTTACTTCAACCGGTTTTTCAGTTTCGGCTGCTGCAACTGGAGCTACTTGCTCTTCTTTAGGCTTGTTTTCTGTAGCATTTTTACGAGGACGACCTACTTTCTTTTTGGGAGTTACTGCTGTTTTTTCTGTTGCAGGAGTAGTAACTTCAGTTTTTATAACTTCTGCTTTTACAGGCTCAGCTTCTTTAGGTTGTACTTTGGCTGCCGGAGTCGGAGTGGGAGCAGTTGTTTCAGTTTTGGTTATCTCACCATTTTTGGTAGCGGAGAATACTTTGTTTTCTTTCTTCATTGCTACCCGTGAACGTTTTTTCTTGTCTTCATTACGCTCCTCTTTCAATTTATCTGCGGCAACTTTCTTAGTAGCGCCTGCGATAGCTTGTTCGTCAAGGATTTTGTAAACAAGTTCTTCTTTCTTTAGTGAGTCTGTCTTTTTTATACCCAGTTCGCGGGCAATAGTTTGTAGTTCCGACAAATCTTTGTCGTTTAATTGGATAATGTTATACATACAGTATAGTAAGTTATTAATATTTTTTGTTCAGCTGGAATACGGACGTCACAACACAACTTCACCAGTCATTGGTTATGCGAACATATGCTTTAATTATTATGAATCAGGGATGTTTCTGTTGAATTGGATATCTACCTGTTTCTCTCCTATGAGAGATGGCAAAGTATTTCAACGGCGCAAAGATAATAAATAATTTTGGTTTCATAAATAAATCATCATTTTTTTCATTTATAAAGTGTATCTTTGTTACTCAAATTATAACATTATGATAATTACTGAAGCTCATCTTATTTATTTTTCACCTACCCATACTTCTAAACAAGTAGGAGAGGCAATTGTTCATGGAACGGGGGCAACAAATGTGTTGACGACGGATTTGACCTTAAAATCGGTTGATGAAATGGAACTTCCTACTTCGGCATTGGCTATTGTTGTTGTCCCGGTATATGGTGGACATGTAGCTCCTTT
The DNA here is from genome assembly GCF_949740115.1 of Bacteroides sp. 41_26. NCBI lineage: Bacteria > Pseudomonadati > Bacteroidota > Bacteroidia > Bacteroidales > Bacteroidaceae > Bacteroides > Bacteroides sp. 41_26. The sequence goes on along the minus strand of NZ_CATJGZ010000052.1, from coordinate 8,233 downwards.
GGCTATGGAGCGCCTGGAGAATATCCGTGGTACGGATACTCCGGTAGCTTTGGTAGTAGTTTATGGGAATCGTGCCTACGAAAATGCGCTGACGGAGTTGGATGCTTTTGTTTTACTGAATGGCTTTAAAGTAATAGCTGGAGCTACTTTTATTGGAGAGCATTCTTATAGCAGTACTAAATGTCCCATTGCAGCAGGCCGTCCTGATACTCATGATTTAGAGCTTGCCAGAGATTTTGGTAAGAAGTTGAGGGCAAAAGTTGAGGCAGCCTCTTGCCTGGAGACTCTGTATCCGGTTAATCTTCGTTCTATTCCTCGTCCGCAACAACCTTTTTTCCCTTTATTCCGTTTTTTACGTAAAGTAATAAAACTACGTAAGAGTGGGGTACCCTTGCCACGTACTCCGTGGCTGGATGATGAAAGTCTTTGTACGCATTGTGGTACATGCGTACGTCATTGTCCTGTTGGCGCTATTGTAAAAGGAGATGAAGTGCATACGGATGCTGAAAAATGTATTAAGTGCTGTGCCTGTGTCAAATCATGTACACAACAGGCGAGGGTTTATGATACTCCGTTTGCTGTGTTGCTTTCCCAATGTTTTACCCGTCAGAAAGAGCCAAGAACAATCTTGTAATAAGGGTTGCAAAAAGGCTCGAATAATAGATATTGCAAGAGTGTACACTTCTGTCATACAAGAGTGTACACCTTTGTGGTGCAAGGTTGTACATTCTTGTTATACAAAAGTGTACATTCTTTTAAGTGTTGATTATTAGTGGGTTATCTGTTGCTTTCTCACTCATCTTGAATACTGTTACTTTCTTGGTTTTTTCGTCTATCCGGAAGCGATTGTCAGTTCGTTCTCCTACGATCCAGATTATTTTGTCTCCACAACATAATACCCATTGGTTTTCTTTCTGGATAATTGAAAACTTCCTGTCTGTCAGATAATCACTGACTTTCTTTTTGCCTTTCATACCGAAGGGAATAAATATATCTCCCGTTTGCCATTTTCTTAAGTTAAGTTCTCCGATTAGTTTGTCGGTGTCGAAACAGGCAATATGTTTCTCATGGGGAATAATAAAATCTCTTGTGTATTCTTTCTCTTCTTTAATCAGGCAGAAAGGAGGGATTTCTTGCTTTTCTTTCTTGTCGATTAATAATAACTCTCTGTCTTTGACTACTCTCCAGCCGTCTTTACTGATAAACTGTTTTCCGGTTTGCCCTTCCAGTATAGCCAGAATATTTTTTGTTTGTGCTGCATTGAATCCAAGTGGATAGAGTATCTCGAATAATAAAGCTCCTGGTGAAGGCTCTTTTAAAAGGGGGACGATACGGATATTTCCTTTCTCTATAACCCGTTGCTTTCCTTCTTCTATACCTTTATTATATATCCGATTTACATCATTCAGATAATTGCTTGTATCAATAATATGCTCTTTGACTAAAGGATTGATTTCCTGCATCAGTGGCAGTAGGTTTAGACGTATCTTATTGCGTGTATACTCGTCCTGTAGGTTTGTACTGTCCGTCACGTATTCTTGTCCGGCATTTTGCAGGTAGTCTGTAATTTCTTTGCGACTGATGCATAGGAGCGGACGTACAATATCTCCGTTTTTAGGGCGTATTCCTAATAATCCGTTGATACCCGTTCCTCGTATGAGGTTGAGTAATACAGTTTCTACACTATCGTCCTGATGGTGGGCTACAGCGATTACATCCGCTTTGGTTTTCTCTTTTATTTCCGCAAACCATTGATAACGTAGTTCGCGCGCTGCCATTTCTATCGATATTTTCTTTTCAATAGCATATTGTTCTGTTGCAAAATCAATGGTATATAATGGAATTCTCATTGTTTTGCATAACTTTCGGACAAACATTTCGTCCCTGTCTGATTCTGCTCCCCGCAAATGAAAATTACAGTGGGCGGCTTCACAGTCATATCCTAATGTGTGAAGTATACGTAATAGTGCTACCGAATCAGCGCCACCGCTCAACGCCACTATTATCCGGGCATTTAAGGGGAACAACCTCTCATTATCAATATATTGTGCAATCTTTTTTTCTATCATATCGCAAAGATAAACAATGTGATTAAATTAATAATTAATAATTAAATATTCTTTTCCATCATCCGGGTACTTCCCTATGCGGGGCGCTATTTAAAAACATTCTAAATAATTTGTCTCCTCGGAACTAATCTGTTATCTTTGCCGAAAATTAAGAGAACAAAGTATGCGTTTGTCCGAATTAAGAACAGGAGAGAAGGGCGTTATCGTCAAAGTACTCGGCCACGGAGGTTTCCGTAAACGTATTGTCGAGATGGGCTTTATTAAAGGTAAGACCGTAGAAGTGTTACTCAATGCCCCTTTGAAAGATCCCATCAAATACAAAGTATTAGGTTATGAAATTTCGCTTCGTCGGCAAGAAGCTGAGATGATCGAAATTATAGGTGAACAAGAAGCGGCAGAACAGGCACAGCGACAAGAGAATTATCACCAGAGTATCAGCGAGAATGTTCATCCGGGTGAAGAGGAATTGAAGCGTCTGGCCCTTGGTAAGCGAAGAACAATCAATGTTGCGTTGGTTGGCAATCCGAACTGTGGAAAGACCTCTTTGTTCAATCTTGCATCCGGTGCCCATGAGCATGTTGGCAACTATAGCGGGGTGACTGTCGATGCAAAAGAAGGTTATTTCAACTTTGAAGGTTATCATTTTAAAATAGTCGACCTTCCCGGTACTTATTCACTTTCGGCATATACACCGGAGGAAATATATGTACGTCGTCATATTATTGACGAAACTCCCGATGTAATTATTAACGTTGTAGATTCTTCCAACCTGGAACGTAATCTTTATCTTACGACTCAGCTTATCGATATGAATGTCCGTATGGTAATTGCTCTTAATATGTATGACGAGCTTGAAGCCAGTGGCAATACCCTCGATTATCGTCTGTTGAGTAAACTATTCGGCGTACCTATGGTTCCCACTGTTTGTAAGAGGAATTTAGGTATTGATCATCTGTTTCATGTGATTATTAATCTTTATGAAGGGGGGGATTTCTTTGATAAAAATGGTAATATTAATCCTGAGGTAGTTAAAGAATTGCAGGATTGGCATCGTACGCATGTCGATGAAACTCATCATGAGGAACATCTTGAAGATTATATTCATCCTCATAAATCGGGTGAACGTGTTTTCCGCCATATACATATTAATCATGGGCCCGATCTGGAAAAGGCCATTGATGCGGTAAAAGAGGAGATTTCAAAAAATGAAGCCATCCGGTCTAAATATTCTACCCGTTTTCTTGCCATCAAACTTTTAGAGAATGATCCGGATGTTGAACGGATTATCCGAACCTTGCCCAATGCAGAAGAGATTATCCGTATACGCGAAAAAGCGGCGAAACGTGTGATGACTGCATTGAATGAGGATAGTGAATCTGCTATAACCGATGCTAAGTATGGTTTTATCAGTGGTGCACTGAAAGAAACCTTCACAGATAACCACCAGGAAAAGGCACAGATGACGAAAGTGCTTGATTCTATTGTGACACATCGTATATGGGGGTATCCAATCTTTTTCCTTTTCATGTATATCATGTTTGAGGGTACGTTTGTACTTGGAGAGTATCCGATGATGGGGATTGAGTGGTTGGTAGAGGCATTAGGAAATCTTATAAATAATAACATGTCCGAAGGTCCGTTGAAAGACATGTTGGTCGATGGTATTGTAGGTGGAGTAGGAGGAGTTATTGTTTTCCTGCCTAATATTCTTATTCTCTATTTCTTTATCTCTCTGATGGAAGATTCCGGATATATGGCTCGTGCAGCTTTTATTATGGATAAGATAATGCATAAGATGGGACTTCATGGTAAATCGTTTATTCCTCTGATTATGGGATTCGGGTGTAATGTGCCTGCTATTATGGCCTCTCGTACCATTGAGAACCGGAAGAGCCGTCTTGTTACCATGCTTGTTAACCCATTGATGTCGTGTAGTGCTCGTCTCCCTATTTATCTACTGTTGGTGGGTGCATTCTTTCCGAACAATGCGGGGCTGGTATTGTTTTCTATCTATTGTATTGGCATATTGTTGGCAGTGTTATTGGCACGTCTGTTCAGTAAGTTTCTGGTTAAAGGAGATGATACCCCGTTTGTGATGGAATTACCGCCGTATCGTATGCCAACTATGAAATCTATTTTCCGGCATACCTGGGATAAAGGCGAACAATATCTTCGTAAAATGGGAGGAATTATTATGATTGCATCCGTTGTTATTTGGTTCCTGGGATATTATCCCAATCACGATGCCTATGAAACCGTAGCCGAACAACAGGAAAATTCTTATATCGGGCGGATTGGAAAAGCCATTGAACCTGTTATCGAACCTATGGGTTTTGATTGGAAATTAGGTATTGGACTGATTTCCGGAGTTGGTGCAAAGGAGTTGGTTGTTAGTACGCTTGGTGTACTTTATACAAATGATGCTAATGTGGATGATACCACTTTGGGCGAACGAATCCCTATTACGCCATTTGTAGCTTTCTGCTATATGTTGTTCGTACTGATATATTTTCCATGTATTGCTACATTTGCAGCTATTAAGCAAGAGTCTGGAAGTTGGAAATGGGCATTTTTCACAGCCGGATATACTACTGTGTTAGCATGGGTATTAACTTTTGCTGTTTATCAGATAGGAGGATTATTTTTATGACTTTGAACTGGCAGGAATGCGTTGTTGCTGTATTATTAGTTCTTTGTGTGATTCGCATTGTGTATGGAATTTATAATTTTTTTCGTCGCACGAAAAATAATGAGAATCCTTGTGCAAACTGTGCAAGTGGCTGTGAATTAAAGCGTCAGCTTGAAAAGAAGCAACAGGAATGTAAAGAAACCAAAAGTCGTCCAAAGAAAAATTGCTGCGGATAGTTTGGAGATTTGAAAATTAGTATTACCTTTGCAACCGCAAACGAGGAAATAAGGTTCCTTGGATGAGTGGCTTAGTCAGCGGTCTGCAAAACCGTGTACGGCGGTTCGAATCCGCCAGGAACCTCAATTATTACTCTAAATCCCTTGAAAGTACTTAACTTTCAAGGGATTTTTCTTTGTGGGGGCCATTTGGGATCATGCTTTAACAACTGAAGATGTAAAAGTATCAATAACCAGGGGGATTAGCTTTTAAATTAGTATCTTTAACAGCAGTACTTCTAAATTGAATACGATCCAAATGGTTGTGATTAGCTTTCAAATTAGTATCTTTAACAGCCAAAGTCTTTCCGGAACTGTTCAATGTTGTGTTGTGATTAGCTTTCAAATTAGTATCTTTAACAGCGCTTCCTCTTGCGGTGTGACCCATGATTTAGTTGTGATTAGCTTTCAAATTAGTATCTTTAACAGCAATAAATAAAGAAATAGAGGATTTACTATAGTTGTGATTAGCTTTCAAATTAGTATCTTTAACAGCCACGAACCGTCCACTTGGAAACACAAACACGTTGTGATTAGCTTTCAAATTAGTATCTTTAACAGCTGTAAAGACTGGTACACCTCTTGCAAATAGTTGTGATTAGCTTTCAAATTAGTATCTTTAACAGCGGAGTAAAGCGCATGAACATGACGCATCTGGTTGTGATTAGCTTTCAAATTAGTATCTTTAACAGCCTTACGCATCTTATTGGCAAAGAAAGCAAAGTTGTGATTAGCTTTCAAATTAGTATCTTTAACAGCACTAACTTCGGTAAGTGCTGTTTTTAAGTAGTTTACGAGCCTTGTATATAGAATTTTTTGAGTGAAGATAGTTGCTTATCCTTTGTTATAAATAAAAAAAATGGTTCGAATTGTAGAGTTCCAAAGCTATAAAATAGGAAGATGAGGTCAACATCTAATTGCTTGCTTTTTTCATTTGTTTATGAAACGGTGGCCAAATACTAAAGATTAAAAGCTGAACACAAAAAAACATTGTGCTCAGCTTTCAGCCTGAATGTAAGAGATTATATGATATTGGTTTTATTTTTTAAGTTTCTTTCCGGGGACATCGTGTAATTTCGGACGAGTTGGGCGGATATTATAGGTATTCATCCAATTTTCAAGAATATCACGATGCTTTTGTAACTCATTATTGTAAGTATTTTCCATTGTCAGGTTTCTTGTTTCGCCTCTATCTTCTTGCATGTCAAATAGTTGTTCACGATGATTCCCTTTATCGTAAAGTACATATTTATAACGTTTGCTACGTACCATCCAACCTCTGGTTTTGCTGCCATCAAACTGTGTTTCGGTGATGATATAGTCTTGATGCGGGCTTTGCGGGTTTCCTTCTTCCACAATTTTACGAAATGATTTTCCGGTTGCACCCTTTGGCATTTCAGCACCTGCCCAATCACAGATAGAAGCAAAGAAATCTATACCATTGCTGATGAGCTGAGGCAGTACTTTACCTGCATGCTTCTTACCTGGTAATGTGATGATGAGAGGAATATTAACCACTTCTTCATATAAGGCAGATTTCTGATTCCAGTGGTGAGCACCTATACCATCTCCATGATCGCTGGAGAAGATAACGACTGTATTCTTCCAAAGGTTGTTCTTGTCGATAGCATCAATAATTTTTCCGATTTCCTTGTCTACCTTTTCTACCAGGCGGTAGTAGTTATACCGATACATGCGCCAGTCTTCGGGGGTATAGTTAGCTGTAGGATATACATTATAGTTATTTGCTCTTTCGTTTTCTATGATATCAGCATCATAAGGACTTTTTGCAAAATTGGCGGGTAGGCCCGGACAATCCCGAATGTCGGGTGTGTCTATATTTCCATAAGGTAAATTCTGACTTCGTGCATATTCACAGATGTTGTGCGGGTTATCGTACGAAGCGACCAAAAAGAATGGTTTCTTGTGTTCGCGTGAAAGGTATTCGGCACAAGCTTCCGCCAATCCGTCATCGCTATGTTTATATATATTGTCGAAGCCATATTCCTTATCGGGTATATCAAGCAAAGGGATATGCCATTTGCCACCATAAGCACAATCGTATCCGGCATTTTTTATCAATGTACCCAATGTTTGGTTCTTGAGTGAATCGGGCATTGGTGAGCCGTTTACGGATAATCCTACTGCGCCGGGATAGTGGCCCGTAAACATTGCACCGCGTGAAGGGCCACTAAGGGGAGAGGTACAATAAGCATTGTTGAACATCACACCGGCAGCAGCCAACCTGTCAAGATTAGGAGTATGTAAATCCGGATTTCCGGCACAACTCATGGCATTGGCTGTTTGTTGGTCAGTGAAGATGTAGATAATGTTGGGGTGTTCGGCGGCAAAAGCCACAGAGGGGCATAACAAAGAGAGTGATGCCAGATACTTCATTGAAATAGGTTTTACCATGTTATTTAGTTTTGATAAATAAATCATCTTTGGGAGGATTATTTTCCTGATTGCTAAGTTACTCTTTTTTGTCTGTTTGGATTGATATTTATGTCCTTTTTGTTCAATGGAATGTTTATTAAGCTATCAATTTTGTGTGAATTACCTGTAATTTTGTGCAAATACCACTTCATTGCTATGTGACAGCCATTTTGAATGTGATTGGTATATGTCGTTAGAAGGAAGGTGCTATTCAAAAAGAAAGTGGTCTGTTACGGTAATATGTAACAGAATACACTTTCTTTTATTGAATTTGTAGCGGATTATTTCTTCGTGTTCTTATCCGAAACAGAAGTAATATTCCGAACCGTTACTGATGTAGAGGGTATCTTCTCTTTTTTCAATAAAGATACAGTTTTCTCTTGCCAGCCATCCGATAGCCAACATTACATCTTCAATAGCCAGATTGGTTATTGTACATAGTTCGTGAACGGAGATTTTCTTCATCTCGTTAAGTACCCGCCATACTTTGCCTGAATTTTCTCCAATTCTTGCTTTTTCCATAATGCAGATATATTTATTGTTTCCCTGATTATATAACAAAACAGAGGGGTGAAAAAGTCGGGTATAATGCTTCTGAATGAACACTATAAATGAAATAGCGGTTCTGATTTTGTAACTTTGAAACTAAATAGGTACGAAAAGTGGAAAAGTTTCGATAAATGAAAAACGTTTTCCGATATTCGGAAAACGTTTAAAAGATGAGTGAGCCTCTTGTCGGATTCGAACCAACGACCCCGAGATTACAAATCACGTGCTCTGGCCAACTGAGCTAAAGAGGCGTTTTCTGTTTTGCGGGTGCAAAG